>JAHKAK010000102.1 GCA_018826025.1 Patescibacteria group bacterium | reverse complement strand
TATTATTAACATTGAGGCGGGAAAGCAAGATAATCCGACTATCGAGACATTAAAAAAGATTGCCAAGGCGTTAGAAGTCGGAGTTGACGATTTGATTAGAGATTAAGTGTTTGTTGCAAAATTATTAGGGGGGGGTAAACTATAATCAATTAATATAATTTCATAATTTTTTTCGAAATTGGCTTAGTGCCTTATAAGAAAAAGAAAAAATATGCCAAAATCACCAGAACAATTTGATTTTTCAAAACCAAAGGATCAAGAAAGATTTAGGAAACTTCCTAAAACAGAGCAAAAGGAATTGATCGAGAAATCACATGAAGAAGCTATTGGAATGAACACAGATAATAAAACAGAAAAGAACTTAGAGTCGGAGCTTATAGGATCAATGGAAATAATTTATCGTGATAATGATTTGTTTCAAGAGTATATTCCAGAAATCGAAAAATATTTCAAATCTTTAAATGGAAATGCTAGGTTTACTTCTTTCCCTAAAGGAACTGATGAAAATACTATAAGAGATTGGTATAAAAAAAATCGTGATAATTTAGCTGGAAAAGTTTTATTGACGGATAATACCTGTTATCCCGAAAATGAAGAAGTGGAAGCGTCGAAAGCAAGCATAGAAGGTGGCCTTGATCGAATTCTAAGTCAAGCCTTTACGGATACTTTAGAAGATGAGCTAGGCAAAAAAAACTTTGCTGGAAAAATTGATTCTTTAGAGACATATGACCAAATATTTCCAAATATTTTCAAGATGCTTTTTTTCAAAAAAAGAACTTCTACCAAATGAAGTGCATATTATAGAAAACTACATTTCTGCTCATATAGAATCCTTAACCCCAGATGCCGAAAAGGATATTGAGACCGGTACAAAAAAAGAAACTGTAATAGCAAAAAGATTCAAAAAATATATCGAAGGCGCAGGATTCCCTAGTGGATCTATAGCCATACAAAACGATATTTTAAAAGAAATTGATAAAAAAAATAGCTGGATACTTGTTGATCGTCATAATAGAAATCTTGAGTCAGTAACCAAAGCAACAACCATAGACTTGCCATTTGGAAGCTTTATACAAAGCGTGCAAAAACATGGACTTATTGAGTTTCCCAGAGAAAAAATGATAGAAAATCTTATTCCAGCGTTAGCTTATTTTTTTAAAAAAAATCCAACTCTTGAAGATATAAAAAATTATTTAGACAATCATCACGGTAATAATGAATCAATCTATAGTAAAGAATTTGGTGAAAGGGGTTTACTGAGTAAGATGTCAGATCCAAATGAAGCTGCAAGAATTGTTGAATATTACACAAACTTGTTATTTAGTGAGAAGAAGTTTAATTTCGGTAGAGTAGCAGGTGCATTAGAGGCTCCGGTAGTTCCGAAAGAAATTGCCAGTAAAATAATCCGCGAGGCTATCGACAGAGAAGGTTTTGACAAGATTTCTGAATATCTTAAAGATGGACTTCTCAAGAAGCTTAATCCAACAATGTTTGAAGATATAATTAATAAAGAATATGTTGTTTCGGCACATGGTGGTACCGTTATTGATAACAAGCCAGCACATACATATGCAAAGTATCTAATAGAAAAAGGGCCTGAAGGATTAACACGATCTAAAATTTCGACTATCTATAAAGATTATGACGGAAACATACTTAAGGAAGAACAAGTTTAAGCAATAAGAAATTTTAAATTAGCAAACCCCCGCCGTCCGTCCGTCAAAAAGTTTTGGGGCGAAGTCCCCGCCGAAGGCGGGCAGGCAATCAGGCGGGCAAAAAGGAAAGGGGTTTGGGGGAAGGAATTTTTGCCCGCCTGTTCTCCGTCGAAAACGGACTGAGATGGAAAGCGTTTCCGCCGTCCCGCCTAATGCGGGACATCAAAGCAAAACAATTTTCAAATCCTTTTAAAAGAAAACCGGCCGCGCGCAAAATAAAAAATGAAAAGAAAATTGTTTTGCTTTGCTCGCCGAATTTCGGCGAGCGGAAACGCTGGAGCGGGTCAATTCGGATTTTCGTCAAAAAATGTTCGAACTTCGTTCAAAAAACACCGCCTAGCAAATTTTGATGCGCGTAGTGCATTAAAATTTGGTATGCAGGGTGCGGATTCGAACGGCGGAATTAAAATTTTCAGCAGAAAATTTTAACGAGCCGGTGCCCAGACAAATTTTTTACGACGGTAAAAAATTTAGTCGCGGGCGAATCCCTCCCTCTCCGCAGCGAACGTAGTGAGCAAGGAGAGGAGCGAGCCAACTGCTTGGCTTGCGTGAGGGATGAGAACGCCGGAGCGATGTTTCGCCAGCAGGCAAAACCGCGAGGCGGCGGTTAGACAAAATTTTGCGACGGCAAAATTTTAGTCGGAACCGAATCCCGCCTTCTCCGCCAGCTGCCTAAGTTAGAGCTAATAGTACTTTTAAATAAAAACCCCCAATTATCTCTGTGTCGAAAGACAACTGGGGATTAATTGATGAATATTCGTCGCGACACCAAATAACTGATTATTGTTAGAAGAATAGTGGCAATCACTTGAGCCACAAGGTACCAAAGACGCGCGTATTCTACCAACATGTATAGGAAAAGCAGGTTGGCTAGAAAAAGTGATGTCACCATAATCGCATATTTGAACGCTTGCCGGTGAATATCATTTGTCTTCTTGTTTCGGAATGTCCAAAACTTCTGTAGTACGAAATTAGAACCGTAGTTCACGACGGATGCGATTACCGCCGAAATCATATACCACATACCAGCTACATCGGTGAGGATATACAATATCAGATAGTACAGGAGTACACCGAGACCTCCCGCGCTTAAAAATCGCATAACTTGCGGTAATTGAAGCGATAAATCCATCTTACTTCCTCCTTTCTTAAAAAGAACTCTTTTAAGCTAAAATAGCATAAATGAACAAAACATTCAAGGCAGACAAACATAAACTATAATAAGAAATTTCAATAAGAAACTTCTTTTGCCAAAATTTTACATTTTAGTTTTACTCTAATTTTTATTGTGCTATAATATTCATATAATCATTTAAATTAAAAACATGACTAAAAATTTAATAATTATCATAATAACGGTAGCAATGTTTGTCCTGGCGGGAATCGGCGGATATTATTTTTTGAAACAGCAAACCAACGATAAAACAACAAACAAAAATGAAACGCTTGACAGATATACGGGTAAAAAAATTCTTTACGCGGACTCTTATCATGAGGGTTACGCTTGGAGCGACGGAATCACCAAGGGGATTAGAACCGTTTTTGAAGGAACCGGGGTAGAGTTAAAAGTGCACCGGATGGACACCAAAAATAATCCCTCGGATGATTTCAAAAAACAGGCGGGAGTACAAGTTAAAGCCGTTATCGAAGAATTTCAGCCGGATGTTGTTATATTATCAGATGATAATGCGGTGAATTATGTATTGGTGGAATTTTATAAGGACACTTCTTTGCCCTTCGTTTACTGTGGCCTTAATTGGGATTCTTCGCTTTACGGGCTGCCGTATAAGAATACAGCCGGAATGGTGGAAGTGGCTCTGACTAATCAGTTAATAGAGAAACTAAAACAATACACTCAAGGTGAAAGAATGGGTTATTTAAGCGCTGACACAGAAACTGAACGTAAAAATTTGGAAAATTATAATCAATTGTTGCAATTGAATTTTACCCAAACTGCTTTTGTTAAAAATTTCACCGAATGGAAAACTGCCTTCAAAAAAATGCAAGGCGAAGTAGACATCCTGATTTTTGAGAATAACGCGGGCATCCCGGACTGGAATGATGACGAAGCGGAAAATTTCGCCCTGGAGAACTCAAAAATCCCCGTTGGAACGCTTAATGACTGGATTATGAAAACGGTTCTTATCGGCTACACCAAAGTGCCGGAAGAGCAGGGAGAATACAGCGCTCAAACCGCGTTAAAGATATTAGACGACGTTAGTCCCGCGAGCCTTCCTGAAGTAACAAATAAAAAAGGCGACTTAATGCTGAATTTGAAAATTGCCAAGAAACTGAACTTAGCCTTTACCCCGGCCATGATAAGAGCGGCCAAGAATATAATTAAAGAGAATTAATTATGAAAATAGGCAACAAAATTTTTCTTTCTTTTTTAGCGATTCTTTTAGTCTATGCAGCGTTCTTTGTTGCGCGTGAATATATGCTTTCTGCCATTAGAGATGAATTTTCTAATATTCTTCCTTTAAGCGATCAGAGTCTGATCTTATCCGAGCAGATAAACTCCATAAATTCATTAGAATCTGAAATTAATTCATATATTGTGATCGGCAGCGAGGGGCTTAAAACAACGATTCAGGATTATCCCGAAGAATTTTCCCTGAAGATATCTGCTTTTATCGAAGACGAAAAGACGAGAGAAGAGTTTGGTATGGCTCTACTTGAGCTTGATGAAAATATCAGTTCTTTAATTAAAATAAACGAACAACCTGAAAATAAATCTGACGTAAACAATCAGATTCTTCGAGTCTATGAATCAATAGATAAGCTGAAGAAGCTGGAAAAAGGACTTCTGGAGCACCGAACAGACGAACTACGAGAAATCATCAAAAACCAAGAAGAAACCACGTCGTGGATAACAAAATTATCCTTATTTAGCGGCGTGTTTATCTTTATTATTGGATTTTTTCTTTCTTATCTATTATCAAGGGGTATTACCAAATCAATAACCAGACTGCGAGACGCGGCTAAAAAGATAAGTGAAGGCAAATTAGACACAAAAATAGAAATAAAATCCGAGGATGAAATCGGCCAGCTGGCAACAGCTTTTAACGAAATGGCCACTGAATTAAAAGAATCTTACAGCGGTCTGGAACAAAAAGTTTTTGAACGGACCAAAGAATTAGAAGTGGCTAAAAAAACCCTGGAAGAAAAATTAAACGATTTAGAGAAAATGAATGAACTTATGATCGGCCGTGAATTAAAGATGATCGAATTAAAGAAAGCGATCGAAGAATTAAAAAATAAAGGGGATTAAACCCAAAGCTGAGCTAAGCTCTGCCAGAGCAGAGCTCCGGACTCAAAAAAGGAATATCCCAACCGCCGCAGAGCTGCGGGGTATTAAAAACCCTGTATTTTGTCTTCGCTCGGATGATATGTCCCGTCTTACGGGACGCATCATCCTCGTTAGCAGAGCTAAGCTCAGCTTTGCCAAAATAAAATAGGCAAAGCATAGTATAATAATTTAACTTCATCGTCTAATCCCGCTTTAGCGGGACAACGCGATTACAAAATATATGGAAAACACATCTGTGCCAGTCAAAACTACCGGCCCCAAAGACATTTTTTTGGAACTTTGGGTCATGGGAACCCTTTATTTAAGCGCTTCTTTTCTCATTACCTTGCTTTTTCAGTATATCAATTACTTCTTCGTTGACGCGGCCAATCCTTATTCATTTTCCCAAACAACCGTCCGCTGGGTAGTGGCAATCTTGGTCGCTATTTTACCCACGCATATTTTTGCTTTGCGCCTGCGTGAAAAAGATTATTTGGTTGTCCCGGAAAAACGCGAACATAAATTTCGTAAATTATTGATTTATCTAACGCTTTTTATCGCCGCTATCGCCTGTGTTGTTGATTTAGCCACCTTGGTTTATTTCTTTCTTAATGGCGAGCTTTCCATTAAATTCTTACTTAAAGTTTTAGCCGTGGCAATCGTGGCCGGCGGATTATTCTGGTATTATTTAAAAGACCTGAAAAGGGAATCGCCCGAACTTCCCCAAAGCGCCAGGTTCGTCCGCTGGACAGCTTTAATTTTTATCACGGCTGTTATTATCGGCGCTTTCTTTATCAGCGGTTCGCCCTTCCGGGCGCGCCTGGAAAAATTAGACGACCAACGTATTAATGACTTACAAAATATTCAATCACAAATCGTCTATCATTGGCAGAAAAAAGGCGCCTTGCCCGTTTCCTTAAATGAACTCACAGATTCCATTTCCGGTTATAGCGCCCCATTGGACCCGGAGACTAAATTGCCCTACGAATACCGGACTTTAAACGATTTAATCTTTGAACTTTGCGCGACTTGGTCAGCTGCCGGTCCAACTGACCAAGCTAAGCAATATCCTTCATTAATCGGACCAATGAATATGGAAAATTCTTCTTGGTATCATAAAACAGCCGGCCGGACTTGTTTTGAAAGAACCATTGACCCGGTGCTGTACGCGCCGGACGCCTTAATCCCTGTCAAACCTGCGCCAATAAGATAACATTAAAAAAAGCCTCTCCCCCTCAGACGAGGGGGAGATAAAGAGGGGGTGATGAAAATATTTATAACACCACCTCACCCCCGCCCTCTCCTCGTTTGAGGAGAGGGGGCAAAAAATTTAACATCAATCATCCTATCGGCAATTATCCGCATTCTATCGGCAATTTATCGGCACTATCTTTTGCCGATAAAACTTATCGGCAACACTAAAAACTCCCCGTCTTTCGACGAGGAGTTTTTATTACAATCAGTAAAAATTACCAATTGTTTCTGCGCTGGCCGCCACCAAAGCCGCCGCCACGATTGAACCCACCGTCCCGGCGAGGGGCGCGAGGTTCCATAGGACGAGCTTCGTTCACGGTCAACTTGCGGCCTTCAAACTCAACACCATTGAACTGCTCAACCGCTTTTTGGGCCTCTTCGTCCGTGGTCATTTCCACGAAACCAAAACCCTTGGAGCGGCCGGACATTTTGTCAATGATGATGGTCGCCGTATCAACGCTACCGGCTTGCGCGAAGTATTCCTTCAACGCATCCTCGGTGGTGCTGTAGGGCAAGCCGCCAACATACAATTTCTTTGCCATTTCAGGTAGTAGAAATTCGACAATAACTAACCATAAATATGGCCAATTATCACGATTATTTCTATTTAAACTTTTGCCAGATAATTACAATCCAAGAGTTATGAACAGTCGAATTTTCACTACCTGACATTTTGTTTTTCCTTATATTTATTGGATTATCCACAGCTTGGCAATCAAGACTTGCTTGCTTTCCATAGCTGTGTTGTTCTTCCTTTCGGAAGAGCCCTCCTCGTTTCAATCACTCGCTAAGGCTCGTAATTTTGGCGAAGGAGAGTAAGACGACCTACTCTTTCTGTCTTACCCTTACTGCCGTTATCGCTAACGCATATAAGGAAAAACTTGAGAGAAAACTTACCTTTACAGCATACACCCTTTGATATGGTGTGTCAACCCCGTCAGAAATTTAAACTACAAACACTATACCCATAAAATGAAGCCGTAGGCGAATCGCTTTCTTGCGTGGCGGCAAATCAAACATGGCTGAATTTCTATACGGGGTCAAGCAACGCATTTTCTCCTCCCTTTGTAAAAAAGAGGCTTGCCATTCCGAAGTCACGCCACGGTGGGACGAAGGAGGGCAGGGAGGGATTTAAGAATTCGTCCCCCTTATGCAAAGGGAGAGGGGAATAGGGGGTTAAGATTTTTAACTTTCCTAATCCTCCTTTACGAAAAAATAATCTATCGAGGTTGAACCTCGATAGATTCGCTCCTGCCCATCTCGCGCTATCCCTTTCACTCCTCCTTCGTATAAAACTACGGACGGACGCAATAAGGCTTCAGGGATCAAGAAAAATACGAAAGAACAAGGCAAAATTACGGGATTTCAAGGCCTTTTTTCTCAACGGCTCAACGGGTTGAGCCGTTGAGCCGTTGAGCCGTTTTTGGCTTTTATATTGGTTTCACGGATTCAGACATAACCTTGCCCCATCCTTTATAATCCGCGTGAATCCGCGCATCAATTCGCGTCTATCCGCGGTATAAATTGGACCCCGTTAGAAATTATCGGATAATTTATTAATTCTAACAACACATCCTTCATAACATACTTACTTTTCGCAATTGGTTTATTCAATAATTTCTAACGGGGTGGACTTTACCCGATTTTTAGCGTAGAATTTAATTTGTTAATCATTTTCTTTACTTTGTCATTCCGAGTGAAACGAGGAATCTCGCGGAAGCGTAGCGACCCGCGCGACAGTCTTTCATACGCAAAAGATTCTTCACTTCGTTCAGAATGACAAAATGTACAATTTCTATGTTCGCCACTATCTTAACCACCATTAACCTCAACCCTTTACTTGCCCTGATAATCCTGGTAGCCTTAATTTTCCTGGCTTGGAATTTAACTTTGCATTGGCAGGTTTATCAGACCGGCAAAAAGATAAAGCTGATGTTTAAGGGAACAAAGGTGGCGGATTTAGAAGGCGTGATTTTTGAGCAGATCAAGCGCTTGCGCCAGACGGAAAAAAATTTGGCCGAGCTGACTAAATTTTCCCGTCAAGTGGAAAAAATGGCGCAAAGCAGTATCCAAAAAGTAGGGGTCATTCGTTTTAATCCCTTTTCTGATACCGGCGGCGATCAAAGTTTTTCCATTGCCTGTTTGGATGCTCAAGACAACGGTTTCACGCTCACCAGTTTATTTACCCGCGAAGGCACGAGAATTTATACTAAACCCATTATCAACAACGAATCAAAATATCCGCTGACCGAAGAGGAAAAAAGGGCGATAGGGGAGGCGATTGGAACAAAAAATAAATCAAAAGTTAAAAATCAAAAGTCAAAATGACAATGTAAAGTTGCGTAGCAACCACGTTGCTTTACGCAATGTAAAGTTAAAAATCCATAACTCCCCCTAACCCTCCTTCGCTATCTTCCTTCGCACGAGGATACGGAAGATCAAGAAAGCTTCGGAAGGGCTCGCCCCCTCTTAGCTTAAGAGGGGGAATCTCCCTCTCTTTTTTAAAGAGAGGGTTGGGGTGAGTTAATTTTTACCGCGCCTGCCGCGCAACGCCAAAGCTACGCTTAGGCGTTGCGCGGCAGGAGATTTACATTTTACATTAATCACGGCAAAAAAGTTATGGAATCAAAGAAAGACAAACAAGAAAAAACTAATCAACAGTCTCGTCCTCCCATCGTGGTTATTTTGGGTCATGTTGACCATGGAAAAACGAGTATTTTGGACTATATCAGAAAAAGCAAAATAGCGGAAAAAGAGAGCGGCGGGATCACCCAGCATATCGGCGCGTATCAGGTGACGATGCCCGAAGGGACGCCGTCATCCCGAAGTCAGCAGACCGAGGAATCCCGTGCCAAGACCAGTGAGATCCTTCCCCCGCAAAGGCGGGGTCAGGATGATTTTGCGTCTAAAGGACGCAAAATCACCTTTATTGACACTCCCGGCCATGAAGCCTTTTCTGCTATGCGTTCGCGCGGCGCCAAAGTGGCGGATATCGCGGTGCTGGTCGTGGCAGCGGAAGAAGGAGTCAAGCCCCAGACCAAAGAAGCTATTGACATTATCCTGCGCCAAAACCTGCCCTTGATCGTGGCGATAAATAAAATGGATAAGCCCAACGCTCTGCCCGATAAAGTAAAAAAAGAATTGGCGGATAAGGGCGTTTTGGTGGAAACACTGGGCGGCAAAATTCCGGCGATTTTCACTTCCACCAAAACGGGGCTGGGCATTGATGAATTGCTGGAAATGATCCTGCTCATCGCGGCCATGGAAAACTTTCAGGGTAAATCAAACCAATCGGCCAGCGGCGTTGTCATTGAGTCTAAAATGGATGCCCGGCGCGGAGTCACCGCCACGCTTTTAATCAAAGACGGCACGCTGAACAGCCAAGATATCGTGGCTGCTGAATCGGCCTTTGGCCAAATTAAAACCATGGAAAATTTTTTGGGACAGACGATACTAACCGCGGGTCCCTCCACCCCGGTTTTAATTTCAGGATTTGACGCGGTGCCGCCGGTCGGGGAGACCTGGCAAGTTCTGCCCTCCATTGAGGAAGCGCGCGCGAAAGTGGCTATTAAAGGGCCCCGGGAGAAACAAAAACGCGAACCAGCTGAAATTTTAAATATCAGCGAGGGACAAAAGGTTTTTAATTTAATTTTAAAAGCGGATGTGTTCGGGTCGCTGGAAGCCATTCGCGAAGTGGTCAAAAGCGTGCCGCAATCAGAAGTAATGTTGCGCGTGATCAAGGCGGAGGTGGGAACTGTCACTGAAACCGATATCCAACTGGCTGAAAGCGCTCGCGCTAAAATCTACGGTTTTCGCGTTAAAAGTGGAGCCGGCATTGAATTGCTGGCCGAGAGGCGAAACGTTAAAATCACTCTCTCGCCGATAATTTATGAATTAATTCAAACCATCCGCCATGACGCCTCGCGCTTACTGGCGCCGGAAATTACGCGGCAAAAATTAGGACAATTAAAAATTCTGGAAATTTTTAAGGTGAATAATCATCAGCAAATTATCGGCGGGAAAGTTACGGCTGGTAAAATTGAGAGGGGAGCGCAAGTTGATATTTTGCGCGATAAAGAATTTTTCGGCTCGGGAAAAATTACGCAACTGCAACAAAATAAAAAAGATACTCCGGAAGTTGGCAAGGACCGGGAATGCGGCATCATGCTGGCCAGCAAAAATCTAGTGGAAAAAGGGGATATTTTGGAAGCGTATAAAGAGGAGAAGAAGAAAAGAGAACTATGATGCGAAACTACGAATCTTATGCCAACCTACGAACCACGAACCATACAGAAATTGATTAAAAGGAAAACGGTTTAAGAAATTGGAAAAGAGAAATTAGAATTTAAGAATTTTCACTATTTTCTCCATCCTCCGTAGCGATGCCTGCTACTGTGGAAAACGGACATTTTCTATTTTCCTAAATCATTTTCTAATTTCTATTTAACTGATTTCCGGTTATGTTCGCAGTTCGCGTCGTTAGCATTAGATTCGCGAAGTTCGCATCATATATGCCTCACAAACTCGCCAAAATCAATGAACTCATCAAGCATGAGCTTAGCCAAATCATCCTGCGCGAAGAGGAATTCGATCAAGGGGTTTTAACGACGATTTTAGCCGTTGACACGACCAAGGATCAAAAAGAAACTACCATAATTTTTAGCGTCTGGCCGGATAATAAGGGTAGGGAAGTGCTTAAAAAATTAAATGCCCGTATTTGGCATCTGCAACAATTCCTAAACAAGCGCTTAAAAATTCACCCCGTGCCCAAAATCCGCTTTAAGCTGAACACCGACGAAGCGACCAGCCAGCGGGTGGAGGAAATAATAAACAAAATTAAAAATTAAAAAATCAAAATGTAAAATTGACGCGTAGCGTCATCCTGAGGGCAAAGCCCGAAGGATCTAGATCCTTCGCTTCGCTCAGGATGACCCCGCCTGGGCGAGGTCATTTTGAATTTTACATTGCGTAAAGCAACGTGGTTGTCACGCAACTCTACGTTGTCGTTTTGCATTTTGAGATTTACATTTTAAATTTAAAGTGACCCGTCTTTTCCTCCAAGCCAAACGTCTTATAGACGGCGCCCACCATATCGCCCTCTCCACCCATGCCAACCCCGACCTTGACGGCCTGGGGTCTTTGTTGGCGCTGAGCGAAGTTTTGCGCCAATTGGGTAAAAATCCCTTATCTTTCAGTTTGAGCCCGACGCCGGAATTTTTCCGTTTATTGCCTCTGCCAAAAATTGTTGATTATTTGGATCCGGCAAAAATTGATTTAATCATCGGCCTGGATTACGGCGCGCCCGCCCGCCTGGAAATTTTAAACGCTTATCCGACCATTAAGGCCAAGATTCTGTCTTTTGACCACCACGCCATCGGCCAGCATCTGGGACTGAAAATCGTTGACCCGCAAATTTCTTCCACTGCCGAATTAATTTATAATTTCATTAATTTCCTGGCCGCGCCCATTGACAGCGTGATTGCCGCTTGCCTGCTGGCCGGCATTATGGACGACACCGGCCAATTCCGCCACGCCAACACCTCGGCCCAAACTTTAAGAATTGCCGGCGAGCTGATGCTCAAAGGCGCTTCGCTCCAAAAAATTTCTCGGGCCGCCCGCAGCCTGAACCCGGACGAAAAAATAATCCTGCTCACTGAAGTTTTCAGTAAAATTAAAATCAACCGGCGTGTCCAATTGGTTTTTGCCGTGATTGAACATGCGACGTTTTGCCGCACCGCGGCCGGTTTTGACGACTTGCGGCTGGTGGAAATTTTAAGTTCCGCACCCGAAGCTAAACTGGCCCTCACCATCACGGAAAAAACACCCGGCCTTTTTGATGTTTCGCTGCGTTCGCAATCAGACAGGGGAATGGACGTGGCCAGATTAGCCGCCTCTTTTGGCGGCGGCGGCCATTGCCTGGCCGCGGGTTTCCAATCGGATAAAACACCCGAAAAAATCATAGCCCAAATAGAAAAATTGCTTTTGGCCGCCGCTGAGTAAAAAAATCATTGAATCCTATCTTTTTTTGTGTTAAAAATAAGATAAGCAATCGGCCTAGTGGCGAAATGGTTAACGCGGCTGTCTGCAAAACAGCTATTCGCCGGTTCGATTCCGGCCTAGGCCTCTAAAATTTTGCGAAGCAAAATTTTAGAGATTAGTGTCCAGTATTCAGTGTTTAGAAATTCAACACTTATCACTTAATTTTGTTTTGCCCGGGTGCTGGAACTGGTAGACAGCCTCGACTTAAAATCGAGTAAGCGAAAGCTTGTGCGGGTTCGACTCCCGCCCCGGGCACAATGATATTACAAGCAGGAATTTTTCCTACTTGTTGATGGGCGGCTTAAATAGCCGCCCATCAAAAAAATTCTAAAACTGATGTCTGTTTGATTACGGCGAATATTTACAACCCCGCTATTGTTATGGGTTTGTTTTTTTGCAGCAATATCTTTATGCGACCGCGCTGAAACCTGTTTTAGTAAAAATTCCTAAAAACTGACAGAAAGCCGCGCCAGCGCGGCAGCGTATTAATTTTGTCCGGAAAAAAGTTGATTTTCTTATCAAAATAAGATATAATTTAGCTATGTATAATTGGTCGGTTGATACAACTGAATTAAAAAAGAACAAAAAACGATATGCCGTCTGGCATTTAGAGCAGATGGTTAATTTTGGCTTGAAAAAAGAAAAAATTAGTCGCGAAGAAATAAAAAAATATTGGGAAATTCTTGATTTAGATCATAATAAAAAGAAATATCTAAAAATGATTTTATGGCCAAAACAATCTTAAGTAATAATCAAATTAGGATCTTAGAAGCAATCAGCAATGCCGATGATATTTGCCAAAATTTTTACTTGACCGGAGGCACGGCTTTAGCGGAATATTATTTACAGCACCGCCGGTCTGAAGACCTGGATTTTTTTTCAGAATATGAATTTGATATCCAAGCCATAAACATTTTTTTCGCGAAGAATAAAAAACTATTGGGAATAAAAAAAGTTGATATTCAGCAGAGTTTTAATCGTAATCCAATCTTTTTGTATCTCCAGAAAGATATTATAAAAACGGAGTTCACTTATTTTCCTTTTCCCAGAATTGAGAAAAAAATTAGAAGGAATAAATTATTCGTTGATAGCCTGGAGGATATTGCCGTTAATAAATTATTCACTATTTATCAAAAACCGCGCTCAAGGGATTTTATTGATTTATATTTGATTATAAAAAAGACCGGCTGGGAAATTAATGATCTGGTCAAAAAAGCTAAAATAAAATTTGATTGGCATGTTGATTATTTGCAATTGGGCAGCCAATTTACGCTCGCCGAGACGGTCAAGGATTATCCACGGATGATTTTGAAATTAAAAAATAAAGAATGGCAAAAATTTTTTATCAATCAAGCTAAGCAATTTAGTAAAAAAGTATTAAAAAAATAATTAATTTTTTGCCAAAATCAAGAAAATATTATAATAAAGGGTATTAAACCCAAAGCTGAGCTCAGCTTTGCCAAAATAAAATTCCTAAAAAACAACCTCGCCCTTTTGGGGTGTACCCCGTTTAGTGGACACGGATAAAAAACCGTCTTTAGGCATGTAACGCCAGCAAATGATCCCTGTATTCAACGGGGGTCATTTTGTTTATTACAGTTTCAATTATATGTTATAATGAAAAAGGAGCAGTTTGACAGATGAGCCAAGAGTCAAACACGGAAAGTCTAGTCCGCTTTCTCTATAAAAATATAATTTTTAAATAACTAATTTATATGAAAATTGAACAAAAAAAATGGACCACCGAGAATGGCTGGAAAACATTATCTTCCAACCTTTCCGCGGAGTCGCCGGAACTGGTCCTTGTGTTTGGAGGAAACACGCTGTTAAAAGATAAGGCTCGATTTGATGAAGTCCGTTCCTGGTATCCCCAGTCGCATATTATAAGCGCCTCAACAGCGGGGGAGATCATAAAAACGGAAGTTTCCGACGATACCTTGGTCTTAACGGCAATTAAATTTGCCCAGACCGCGCTTCAATTTGCCGAAGTTAGCATTACCCAAGCCGAAGAGAGCGAAATGGTAGGAAAAAAACTTGCCCAAGCTCTTCCCAAAGAAGAATTAGTCCATGTGATGATTTTTTCAGACGGTCTTTTCGTGAATGGAACCACCCTCGTAAAAGGACTCCTCTCCGAACTACCAAAAGAGGTTTCTGTTACAGGGGGACTGGTCGGGGACGGCACTCGTTTTAAAGAAACCCTGGTCGGACTTGATAAAATGCCGGAACAGAAAAAACTTGTCTGTGTTGGATTTTACGGTTCCAGCATTAAAATAGGATATGGCTCTCTTGGCGGCTGGGACTCTTTCGGTATTTCTCGGACAATCACCAAGTCAAAAGGAAATGTGCTATACGAACTTGATGAAAAACCAGCCCTCGCGCTTTATAAAGAATATCTTGGCGAGTTAGCTAAGGATCTTCCAGCCAGCGGCCTTCTCTTTCCGCTTAGCCTAAAAGTAAAAACCGATATAGGGGGAGAGGTCGAAGTGGTCCGCACAATTCTGGCGGTAGACGAAAAGGCGCAGTCAATGACCTTCGCGGGCGATATGCCGGAGGGGACTGTCGCGCGATCTATGAAAGCGAACTTCGACCGCCTGGTTGACGGCGCTTCCGGAGCGGCCGGCATGAGCATTGAATCTTTAGGCCAGGGGAAGGCGGAACTTGCCATCTTGATCAGCTGTATTGGCCGAAAACTCGTGCTTAAAGAGCGAATTGAAGAAGAAATCGAAGCGGTCCAAGAAAAAATAGGGCCTCAAGCCACAATTATCGGTTTCTATTCCTATGGGGAGATTAGTCCAACCACCCCCACCGAGCGCCAATGCCAACTCCACAATCAAACAATGACGATTACTACTTTTAGAGAAGAATAGAGGCAATGCACTATCTTCTAGCCAGACAAATTAAAAGGGTTTTTGGCGATAAATTTAAATCTTCTCCGAAACTAGAGGTTTTTTTGAAAGCGATAAGCAATACCTATGATAACTACGATAAAGACCGTAAGTTTTTAGAGCATTCCTTTGATCTTAGCTCAAAAGAATTTTTAGAACTCCACCATAAAGTTTTAAAGCTTCTCCGAGAGCAAAAAGCCGAAAAAGAAAGCGTTGAGCAAAAAATTATTGAACGCACTCAAGAACTGCAAGAGGCTAAAGCCGTGTTGGAAATAAAAGTTGAAGCCCGAACGCGAGAGCTGAAAGAAATTGCCGATAGCTTAGACGAACAAGTAAAAGAAAGAACCAAAGAATTGGAAGAAAAAATGGCCGACTTAAAAAAATTCCAAAAGCTTTCGGTTGGCCGGGAATTAAAAATGATCGAACTAAAAAAAGAGGTTAAAAAGATTAAAGGCGCTAAATAAAGGGTATTAAACCCAAAGCTCAGCTTTGCCAAAATAAATTTAATTGTCTAAAAAACTAATTTTAGCATTATTACATGGACCAAGAATTAAATAAAGAATTGGCGGATCAACTAATGGCCATGCCGGGCGAGGCCAGGGGAGTGGTTTTTAAAACTGACGGCGATTTTATTTTGAAAGAAACGGGTGAAACCGGACTAAAGAAGTTAGAAGAAGAGCTGGCCGCGCTTGGCTGCCCAATTGATTATAAAAAAATCGTGGCTTTATCTTTTTACCCTATTGGCCTGCGCATTATTTCTTTACTGGCCATAAAGAAAGTTTTCTCTTTTAATGACGCCAAGGTAAAAGAGATGGGAATTTTTGCCAGCAAAACTTCTTTAATGGTTAAATTGTTTATTAATTACTTCCTTTCCGTCAACAAAGTATTTTTTGAAGAAGCGCCCAAGATTTGGCGCAAACATTATTCCGTTGGCGACTTTGTGCCCATTGAACTTAACGAAGAAAAAAAATATGGAATTCTTCAGATAAAAAATTATCAGTTTCATCCCGTTTTCTGCCTGTACCTGGGCAGCTACTTATGCGGATTCTTTCAAATGCTGATTAAAAGCCCCGCCATTACTTTTGAAGAAACCAAATGCCCTTTTCGCGGCGATGAATACCACGAATACCTAATCAGATGGAAATAAAAAACCCAACCCCAGAACAAAATAAAATTGCCGTCTTGTTAGACGATCTGTCCTCACTGGAAAGCTACGCGCGTGATTTGTTTTCTTTTCTGCCATTACCCGTTTGCCTGGTTAGCTCAATTGGCATTATTTTAGAAACAAATCCGGCCTTAGAAAAAATTTCCGGATATTCAACAGAGGAGCTTATCGGCAATCCGCTGGAAAATTTCATCGGTAAACTGGACGCCAATCGGCTAATTAAGGAAACTCTCGAAAAAGGATCGCTCTCTTCCCGGGAAATCGTCTTGACGACCAAAGACAAAAAAAAGATTTATGTCAGCGCTTCCACTTTGTTGCGTAAAAACGATCAAGGAGAAACCATTGGTTGCTTTATGGGCCTTTTCGATCTCACAGCAATAAAGGAAAATGAGCAGGATCTGCATAAATCTCAAAGCGCGCTGCTGAATATACTCGAGGATGTCGTGGAAGAAAAAGGGAAAGCTGAAGAAGAAAAAAATAAAACATCGGCCGTTATTGCCAACCTAACCGACGGTTTAATGGTTTTTGACAGCCAAAATAATCTTTCCTTAATTAACCCTCCGGCTGAAAAACTTCTTCGGGTAAAAAAAGACGCGGTCTATAATAAATCTCCGGATGAGCTGGCTTCATTAACCGATAGCTTTAAGCCGTTGTTGACAATACTGGGGAAAGAAATAAAAGAAATCTTCCGCCAAGAGATTATTATTGAGGATTTCACTCTTGAGATTTCTTCTGTTTCAATTGGCGCTTCCAAAAATAGAACCGGCAGCCTGATTATTGTTCATGACATTACGCGCGAAAAGGGTATTGAAAGAATGAAAACAGAATTCGTTTCTATTGCCGCCCATCAACTGCGAACGCCTCTTTCGGTTATAAAATGGGCCCTGAGCTTATTGCTGGAAGGCGACGTTGGAGAATTAAGCGCTGAACAAAAAAATGTTATCGGTAAAAGCTATACGTCTAACGAAAGAATGATCACTTTAATTAATGACCTGCTGGATGTCGCCCGGATAGAAGAAGGCCGTTATCTCTATAAATTAGTAACGGCTAAATTAGAAAATTTGGCTCAAGCGGCTTTAAGCTCTTGCCGAGAAATAGCCGCTAAACGTAATATCAAACTTGAATATCAAAAACCAGCCAAGGCGTTGCCGGAACTTATGATTGACGCTGAAAAAATAACTTTCGCCATTCAAAACCTGGTTGAAAATGCCATTAAATATACGCCGCCCGGCGGCCAGGTGACAGTTAGCCTGAAATATGATACAAATAAAGTAGCGCTTTCTGTTAAAGATACCGGCGTGGGCATCAGCCAGGAACAGCAAAACCGATTATTTACTAAATTCTTCCGGGCCAACAATATTATGCGGATGGAAACTGACGGCACCGGCCTTGGGCTTTTTATCGCCAAAAATATTATTGAAGCCCATGGCGGCCAAATCCGGTGCCAGTCACAAGAAAACAAGGGAAGTACTTTTTCTTTTTCCTTGCCAATTAATAATTAATTAAATAAAAAAATTAAATAAAAAACATGTCCAAAAAAATTCTCGTCATTGAAGATGATAAACTTCTTTCTGATTTACTGGGAAAGAAATTAAAAGATATCGGCTTTGAAGTGGCCTTTGCTTTTACCGGAGCCGAGGGATTGGCTAGTTTACGGGCAAATAAACCGGACTTGATTCTGCTTGATATAGTGATGCCCGAGAAAAACGGCGTGGAGGTTATGGAAGAAATGAACAAAAATCCGGAAACCGATTTAACAAAAATCCCGGTTATTATTATCTCTAACTCCGGCCAACCGGTGGAAATTAAGCGGGTTCTGGAATTGGGCGCTAAAGATTATCTGATCAAGGCTAATTTCAATCCCCAAGAAGTTGTCGAAAAAGTTATTAAACAAATTGGTGATTAATCTTTAACCATCCCGCTGGCGAACATCAACTCAGCGGGAACTAAGCCTATGCCAGACGAAAAAAATAAAACCCCCAATGGGGTGAATCAAAAAATTCTGCTCATTGAAGACGATAAATTTTTACGGGATCTGATTGCCAAAAAATTGGTGGCCGAAAACTACGAAGTAATTGAGGCGCTGGACGGAGAAAGCGGCATCATTAAAACTAAAGAAAGCGCGCCGAGTTTAATTTTGCTGGACCTGATCCTGCCCGGCCTTGACGGTTTTGATGTTTTGGCTAAGATAAAAGCCGACCCAACCACCCAGAAAATTCCGGTCATTGTTCTGTCTAATCTTAGCCAGCAAGAAGAAGTGGAGCGAGTTCTAAACTTGGGCGCGGTTGATTTTTTAATCAAGGCGCATCTAACCCCCAACGAAATCATCGCTAAAATTAAACTGCTATTAAAATAGTTTAGCCCTTTATTTTATCCCCAAAGCAAAAACCGTC
>JAHKAK010000101.1 GCA_018826025.1 Patescibacteria group bacterium | reverse complement strand
TGGACATATTCGCGCTTGCCCCGTAGCGTTCCGCCAGCCGGCGGATCTGCTACTGGGGCGAATTAGACCATACAATGCGGCGCGACATTCCAACATTCTCAAGAATGTTGGAATGTCATTTTAAACTTTCAATTAAGCGATGATCTTCAACGGCTCAACGGGTTGAGCCGTTAGATTTTCTCGTCAGGTAACTTGCTGAAGCCAGACTTTCGCGGGGTTCACGGCTGTCGGACAATTCCATAGAATTGTCCGACACATACTTTGACAATATATCTTGGCAATTGGCAAACGCCTCAACGGCGGATGCCGTTGAGGCGTTTAGCTGTTTTTGGCTTATATTTTGGTTTTGCGGATTCAGGCATAACTCCCCCTAACCCCCTCTTAACTTAAGAGGGGAACTAAATCCCTCCCTACCTCCCTTTTATAAAGGGAGGAGTAGAAATTTGTATATCTGTAAGCAATCTGTAGTCCGTAGCTAACTTTCGTCTTCCACGACGGCCAACCCCAAAACGATCATCAAAAACGCCAGCACGGTTGGGTTAAAAATCGCGGTTTCAAAAAACGAGTGGCTGGAAAAATAAGCCAAACTTGATAAAACGCCGAGAGCCACAATCGGGTTTTGATTTCGCGCTTTAAGCGCTTTCTTGGCCGCTGTAAAAATAAGCGCCAGCCACGCCAGTAAACTAAAAATTCCCATTTCCGCCCAGATATCCAAATATAAATTATGACTGGTAATGGCGCTGCGGTAAACACCGCCAAAATTAATCACGGCCGGATAATTTCCCAATCCCACGCCGACTATTGGATTTTTTTTAATGACTCCCCATGAATCTTGCCAGATGGCCAATCGCCCCAGATTTGAACCTTCGGTTAAATTAAAGCTATCTCCCAAGCGCGCCACCACCGGCCAGCCAACCAACAACAAAATAATTAACGCCAGCAAAAAACCAACGGCTAAAAACTTTTTGGCTAACCGGCCAAAATAACGCCAGCCAAGCGTGCCAAAAACTGCCAGCGACGCCAATAAGCCTAAATAGCCGCCTCGGGAAAAAGTAAGCAATAAAACAGTTAACAGCAAGCAGTTAACTGTAAACAAAAGCCAACGGAATTTTTTCTCAAAAAACAGCCTGGCCAGCGCAAACGGAAAAACTAACCCCAAATAAAACGACAGCATATGCGGATCCGGGAACAAACCCATGGCCCGCAGCAACGTCTGCCCGCTGACTTCCACCAGCCAACTGGGATTGGTTGCCACTAAAGCCCCGAAGCTCGCGCCGGAAAACAACGGCGTAATTTTGCCGGCCCAAAAATTCATCACGGCTTCGGAACCAAAAATAAATTGCGCGCCAAATTGCGCCAAGGCCACCAAAGCCGCCAAGGCCGCGCCGCCAATGATTACATTAATTAAAATTCGCCGCTCTTTTTCTTGGCTGGCCAAAAATCGCGTCAGCCAAAATAACGGGAAAATTGAAATAAAAACCAACAGCTTGCGCCAGCCCCATATTTGGTTATCAGCCGTAAAAATTGACGCCGCGGCCAGTAAAAAAAAGACAGCCAAAGCTAATGCGGTTTTATCGGCAAAAAAATTTCTGACTTTTATTCTTTTTTGATAAAACTCAACGATTAACCAGAAAAAAAATAAACCTAAAATTAAAACCCGGCCAGACATCAAATCAATATCCGGCGTTAAGTTCAAGGCAATCTGCCAGGGGAGATAAGCGACCAATAGTAACAAAAGCCAAAAAAAGCTGTTCTTACACCTCATAGATTTATGATTTACGATCTACTTTGAATCACGAACCCGTATTCCTCCTCCCCTTAGACAAGGGGAGGAGACAGGAGGGGTAATCCCTGAATCGTAATTACCTCTCCCGACCCCTCTTTGATCAAAGAAGGGAGACGCTAAGTGAGCTTTATAATTTAAAGGGTCTACGAAAATTTTTTATCCTAAACAAAATTGAGAGAAATAAATCATAAATCATATCTCGTAAATTCGGCTCCGCTTTCTCCGCTCTTGATTAAACTCAATATCTCCGCCCGTGAAAAGCCGCGCAATAAATACAAAAACCCAAAATATGCAATCGCCGCCGCGGCCAACGACAGCATTAAATTCCCGCCAGACAAAAACCACAACACCGCCATCATGCCCGCGGTTGCCAACAGGCCTTTAAGAACAATTTTGAAAGATGGCAACCAACGAAAAAACCGGTAAACCATAATGGCCATTAAAATTACCACCAAAGCTTCAGTTAAGACCGTGGTGGTGGCCGCGGCGTAATAGGAATAACGGGGGATAAAAATGAGATTGGCAACGACATTAAAAATCGCGCCAACGGCCGAAATTCCCAGCAAAGATTTTTGTCTTCCCAGGGCGATTAAAACATAAGAAAAAAGCGTGCCTAAAAAGATCATTCCGACCGCCACGATTAAAATATTAAAAATTGCCGTTGATTCGTTATATTTTCCGCCGCCCAAAAGATTGATGATCGTGGGCGAGAGCACCAAGGTGCCAGCCACCAGGGGAATGGCAAAAATGATTAAAACATCACTGGCGCGCTGAAAAATATTTTTAAACTTCTCCCTGTCTGTTTGGGCAAAACGCGACAACAGCGGCATCACCAGCCCCACGAACATCGCCGGGAAAAAAATCAGGCCTTCCAGTATTTTATAAGGCAGGCGGTAAATGCCAACATCCGCCGCCGGTTTTAAAATTGATAAAAACAAAGAGTCGGAAGAAAAATAGATCATTGTCAAAATACTGGCCACGGCCAAAGGGTAGCCTTGCTGTAAAACGTTCCACCAATAAACCCGGTCAAACGCCAAGCGTAAACGACAATAATGCCGCGCCCACCAAAAAATCAGCAAAAAATTAGCCAAACCGCCAAGGCTCAACGCCGCCACTATCGGCAAAAAACCGTAGCCCGATAGAACCAGCCACCAGACCAATCCCAGCTGAACCAGCCGGCCGAATAATTCCGCGGTGGCCACCTTAATCATCTGTAAATATTTTTGAAACAGTCCGATTAAAACTTGTCCGCCGGACAAAAACCAAAAACCCGCCATACCGACTAAAATTCCAAGCTTAGCTTGTTCCGAATAAGGGAAAAAGAGGCTGATTAAAGGCGCTAAGGCAAAAAGAAAAAGACCGCTAAGCAGTCTTATGGTAAAAATGTTGCTGGTAATTTTCAATTCATCGGCCTGAGGACGGGAAATCTCACGCACCATCAACTGGTAGAGGCCTAAATCCGCTATCACCGCGAAAATACCGCCAAAAGTCAACATAATTGAATACTCGCCCCATTCGTTCCGCGTTAGGTGCCGCGTAATTATGGCAATGGTGGCCAGAGCCAGCAAAATTCCAACGGCGCGCGCGGCGGCTGAAATAATTGTATTGACGGCAATTTTTTTTGCCAACATATCAATAAATGTAAATTGTAAAAATCCCCGGCCAGCCTCGCTTTAATCTATGCTTTATAATAATCGCTAATTATTCCTGCTTATAATGCTTATCGCTATAAGACAGCTAACGGCTAGCGGGGCAGGCAAAATTAAAAATGACAACGTAAAGTTGCGTGGCAACCACGTTGCTCTACGCAATGTAAAATGTTAAAATCAGTCGCGCATAGCGCGACACATAAATTTTACCCGCCTGCCAAAGCCGATAATGATTAGATGGAATTATATCGTAAGATGGTTAAAAGCGTAAAACAGCATGCTTCCAAGCAAGTAGCTTTGGTTATCGGCGGGCACGGCATTTTGAGATTTACATTTTTAATTTCTACTTTAAAAACATTGGGTTATTGGCAACAAACACAACAACAAGTCTAAACCGGCCTGATTACTATTCGCCGTCCCTCGCCCTCGCCTTCAGAGTCCGTCTTAACTTGTGGCATATCGGCTAAGGCCATGTGTACCTCGCGCCGCTCATAAGCGTTCATTGCCGGCAAATAGCGCGGTGTTTTTTGTTCCGCCACTTGGCGCGCTAAATTTTTAGCCGACTCCTTAAGCGCGGCCAAGGCTTCTTGCTGGTAATTATTCACGTCCACCGTCAAACGGAGCATTTCTTGGGCTTTTTTACTCGCCAATAAACGAATCAATTGCTGCAAAGCTCTTAAATTGTCGCCGTTGCGGCCGATTAAGTAGCCTGCTTCTTGACTTTCCACGTTCACCAAAACGCCGCTTGCTTCTTCGCTTAGCGACACGCGGCCATCTATGCCCATCGCGGCAATCACGCCCTCTGCCACTTCTTTAATTTTAGATAATTTTTCCTGTTCCATGCTCCTACAAATTACCGTGCCCGCCGTAAAACCCGCGCTGATTAGTCGGAAGAACCCAGTTTACGCTTTTTATTATTTTACGCTATCCTACCGGCTTATCATTATCGGCTTTGGCAGGCGCGGCGAATTAAAGCTAATTACGAATAATTCATAACTCACCCCAACCCTCTCTTTGAAAAAGAGAGGGGGTTCCTCCTCTTTTTTAAAGAGGAGGTTAGGAGGAGTTAAATTTTTAAGCGAGGATTTGCTTTTCTGAAACGCTCAGACAATAAATGCTACCTTCTTAATGTCATTCCCGCCCCGTATCAAGCATGCACTCGTAACCCATAAATTATTTACTAATTACCTTCGCATCATTTTTTTTAATCACATGATATTGCTGCAAAATTCCAGCTAAAGTCGTCACCACCCAATAAAGAGTTAGTCCGGCTGGCAGTCTCCAAGCGATAAAAACCGTAATCAAGGGCATTAAATAAACCATTTGCTTGTTCATCGCAGCGCCAAAATCAGATCCCTTACCGGCGGCCGGGTGAAGATTGACCATCATTTTTGATTGCCAAAAAGTAAAGATGCCCGCCAATATCGCCATAACATAATTAGCTTTAGCTAAACTTATTAAACCCAAAAACATGGGATCAATCTGCTCCGGCCGGCTGATAAAAGAATACAAGATATTTAAGCTCTCCGGATTTAGCCCGTTCCAAAAAACCCGATACAGCGCGATTAAAATAGGCAATTGGATTAAAAGCGGCAAACAGCCCGAGGCCGGATTAATATTATTCTTTTTGTAAAGCTCCATCAAGGATTGGGATTGCTTAACTTTGTCGCCGGAAAATTTATTCTGGACTTCCTTTATTTGCGGCGCCAGCTGTCCCAGTGCTTTTTGAGAAGTAATCGCTTTTTGGTTTAAGGGATATAAGATCAGACGAATAATAATGGTTAATAAAATTATGGCAATGCCAAAATCATGCAGCGGGATTATGTTATATAAAAAAATAAGTCCGTTGAATAACGGCCGATAAAGAGCTTCGTTAAATAAAAGGATTATGAAATTCATGTGTTACACCACGGATAATGCGGATTTATAGCGGATAACCGCGGATGTCCCTCTTTTTATTCGCTCTATCCGCCTAAAATTAGCGTGATCAGCGGTTAAAGCAAGGGATCGTTGCCGCCGGGATGAAAAGGGTGGCAACGGCTAATTCTTTTTATTCCCTTAAAAATACCTCCCCATAAACCGTATCTCACTATTGCTTGCTTGGTATATTCGGAACAGGAAGGATAAAACCGGCAAGTCGGCATCAGGCGCCTAAATGGCCCTTGGTCGGGTGATAAAATAATTTGATAAAACTTTATCGCCAGCGTAGCCGTTTTATTAAGCATACAACTTTTTCTTCTTTAAAAGATTTATCAAAATCGCCTCTATATCTTGGTAACCAACCCCTATTAGTTTTGCCTTAACCACTAAAACAAAATCTTGGCCCGGCGCGATATTTTTTAAATGCAAACGGATAATTTCACTTAGTTGCCGCCGCAGGCGATTCCTGCTTATTGCTTTTTTAGCGGTCTTGGTGCTTATTACCACGCTAAAACGGGAGTTCCTTAGGTGGTTTGGCAAGAATCTTATCATTAAAAAATTATCTTGCGCCAGATCACCCCGTTGCCAAACAGCGTCGAAGTCTTTTTGTTTATTTAAGCGATGGGCTTTAGTCAGCATGAGATTAAACGCTTAATCTTTGGCGTTTTTTGCGGCGGCGCTTGGCCAAAACCCGACGGCCATAAGAAGTTCTTTGGCGGACCAAAAAACCGTGAGTCCTCTTTCGCTTCCTTTTTTTGGGTTGATATGTAACGCTCATTATCAGGCAACTTTATGATTAATTTAACTTCGTTCAGTATATTACTAAAAAGGACAAAAGTCAACCGGGATTTTTGGGATTAAATTTTTAAAACCTCCTTATCCACCAGCCATCCACAAATTATAAACAAAACGAGGCTATCTTGCTATTTTTTTTATATTTTTTTAAACTTGACGGTGTGGTATACTTGCCAATAAGAGAAGATTAAGTGATTTTAACGGCTACCATCAGGGTTCTTCTTTACTTTGACTGCCTGCTAATTGGGGTATTTGTTTTAATTTTAACTATCAAAAGTGACACCAATATATATTGTCCGATCGCACACTACCAAAGCCCTAATAATGACGCGATGAAGTCACCAACAAAAAATCCAAAATATACCCAGCCCATAAATACGGAACCAAGGATTAATACCTTATATTTTTAATAATATGACCAACGAACAACTCTGGCGAACCGCCCTCGGCGAAGTTGAATTAAATATTTCCCGAGCCAACTTTATTACTTGGTTTCGCGATACTTTTATTTTAAAAAATATCAACGGCGTAGCTACTATTGGCGTGCCCAACGGCTTCAGTAAAGAATGGTTGGAAAATAAGTACAATAAACTTATTTTGCGGTCGCTCCGAAATATTTCCGGTGAAATTAAAGAGCTCCAATTTATTATCAGCACGGCCCCAGCCGGTATGACTATTTTGAGCGACCTACCGCCTAAAACCGCCGACCACAGAAAAGAATCAAAAAAAACCCAAACCCAGTCATTTCAAGAGCTAGAAATAGATAAAGAAACAAATCTTAATCCCAAATACACTTTCAATAATTTTATTGTTGGTTCTTTCAATGAATTAGCCCAGGCCGCGGCCCGGGCGGTGGTAAACAGCCCGGGTGAAATTTACAACCCCCTTTTTATCTATGGGGGAGTGGG
>JAHKAK010000100.1 GCA_018826025.1 Patescibacteria group bacterium | reverse complement strand
TCGGCTCGGCCATCGGCAGTTTTTTGAACGTGATCATCCTTCGACTCCGCTCAGGACAAGTCTGCCGGTTGGCCACGGGCGAGGATATTGTCAAAAAACGTTCGCATTGCCCAAAATGCGGGCAGGTTTTGCGCTGGTCGGATTTAATTCCGGTTGTCAGTTTTTTTATATTGCGGGGTCGTTGCCGTGATTGCAAGGGGAAAATATCTTGGCAGTATCCGGCGGTTGAGGCGGCGACGGGATTACTATTTTTAGCTATCTTTATTTTTTTATTCCCTGAGCTTGTCGAAGGGTTTAAGATTTTAGCCTTCGACTTCGCTTCGCTTCGCTCAGGCGATATTATAGGAGTGTTCTATTTTTTATACCTTATTTCTTCTTTAGTCGTGATTTTCGTCTACGACCTGCGCCATTATATAATTCCTGACAAGGTTCTTTTCCCCGCGATTGGCGTGGCGTTGGGGTATAGAATTTTTGATGCGTTCGCGATTAATCCCTTCCGTCCTCTCCTTAATTTAAGAGGGGGCGAGGGGGAGTTATTGATTAACGCGCTTACGATTATTTATCCGTATTTACTCTCCGCCCTTGTTGCCTCGGCTTTTTTCCTACTTTTAATTTTAATCACCCGGGGCCGCGGCATGGGGCTGGGAGACGCGAAACTCGCCTTTCTAATGGGCTTGATTCTGGGCTGGCCCAATATTTTATTCGCTTTATTTCTGGCTTTTTTCGGCGGCGCGTTATTTGGCGTGTCGCTGATAATTTTAGGCCGTAAAACTTTGAAATCGCAAATTCCCTTTGGTCCGTTTTTGATTGGCGGAACGATAATCCTGCTCCTTTTTGGGCAATTTTTTTGGGAATGGCAAGAAAGGATCTTTTTTTAAGTTTACGCGGAATACCTGTGGATAATTGATAACTCCGGAAAATGATTCATGTTATGATTAAATTGTCTTTACGATGGAAAATACGCAGAAGGAAGCGGTTTAAAGCATAAAAACATGAAATACAAGTTTAAAATAGGGGTTTTAGCTTTTTGTTTGCCGCTTATTATTTTAGGCTGGGTTAATTCAGCCAGCGCTACTAAGATTACGGTTTGTACCGGTCCAGTTTCAATTATCGGCAATCAGCCAACATTAAATTGGACCACTTCTGGCGATACGCAATCAGGCTATCAGGTTTATATTTATAACAGTGTCGGTTCTTTAATCTATGATTCTGGTATGGTGCTTAACGCTGCCAAATCCGTGACTGGTCCGGTTTTAGCCGGGGGCACTTATTCTTGGGCGGTAAGGGTTTTGAGCAATGTCGCGCCGGCCAGCTGGACGCCTTTTGCCGGAGGCGGTAATTTTTCTATAGTCAACAATTCCAGTTGTGTCAGCCTTACCGCACCTGATTCTGTTGCAGCCGGTCAACCGTTTAGCGCCTCTGTCGTAATGAATAATATTGGCACTAAATTATGGAATTCTGACGCAACTCCGCATAGGTTAGGTTCGGATAATCCGATAGATAATTTGACGTGGGGATTAAACAGAATTAACTTGCCTTCAGCTACTGATTCCGGAAGTTCAGCCACTTTTAATTTCACCGCCACCGCTCCCGCTACTGTGGGTTCCTATTCTTTCAGCTGGAAAATGGTTGAGGACGGAATTGAATGGTTTGGGGCTGTTTGCGCTAAAACCATTAATACAGTAGGCCCTAAAACCCTCTTCGTTACCAAATCCGGCTTAGGCACTGTCACCAGTGCGCCGGCCGGCATTGACTGCGGTTCAACCTGCTCGGCTAATTATGACTACAATACCTCCGTCACTCTAACCGCGACTCCGGCGGTTGGTTATCTTTTCACCGGCTGGTCCGGTGATTGTTCCGGTGCCGGCACCTGCGTGGTTTCCATGACCGCGGACAGGGCGGTAACCGCTACCTTTACAATAGAACAAAAAACCCTCTTCGTTACCAAATCCGGCTTAGGCACTGTCACCAGTGTGCCGGCCGGCATTGACTGCGGTTCAACCTGCTCGGCTAATTATGACTACAATACCTCCGTCACTCTAACCGCGACTCCGGCGGTTGGTTATCTTTTCACC
>JAHKAK010000099.1 GCA_018826025.1 Patescibacteria group bacterium | reverse complement strand
TTGCGATAGATCGTTTCGCGCTGCTTATTCATCACGTCATCGTATTCCAAAACGTGCTTGCGCGTGTCAAAATTAAAGCCTTCAATTTTGGCCTGCGCGCTTTCAATGGCGCGCGATATAATTTTATTCTCAATTGGCTGGTCTTCCGGAATATTCATCGCCTCCATTAAACGCTTAATCCTGTCCGGCGCAAAGATCCGCATCAAGTCATCCTCCAACGAAACGAAAAACTGAGAAGAGCCCGGGTCGCCCTGCCTCCCCGCGCGGCCGCGCAACTGATCATCAATGCGCCGCGCCTCATGGCGTTCAGTGCCGATAATATGCAGCCCGCCTAACCTCTTAACTTCGTCGTATTCTTCATACTCATCTCCCTCCTCTTCTCTGGCGCGAAACAATGCGGTTTCTGAAACACTCAAATCGCGAGCGAGCACGGTTTCCCGCTCTTGCGGGAAGAGCGAGCGATTTGTGTGAGCGAAAAATTCTCGCTGGGAATTTTCCGCGCTTTCAGAAACCGCTTGCTTCGCGCCACCCCTCCCCAATTTTATATCCACGCCTCTCCCGGCCATGTTTGTGGCCACGGTCACCGCTCCCTGGCGGCCCGCATTGGCGATAATCTGCGCTTCCCGTTCGTGATTCTTGGCGTTTAACAACTCATGAGGAATCCCCTCTTTTTGTAAAAATCGGCTTAGCAGTTCGTTTTTTTCGATTGAAACCGTGCCCACCAGCACCGGCTGTCCGGCTTCATGCCGTTGCTTAATTTCCCGCGCCACCGCCTGAAACTTACCGGTTTCCGTGCGATAAATACTGTCCGGCCTGTCTTGGCGAATCATCGCCTTATTGGTCGGCACGCTCACCACTTCCAATTTGTACACCTTGGAAAATTCTTCGGCCGAAGTCATGGCCGTGCCGGTCATACCGGCTAATTTTTTATATAAACGAAAATAATTTTGGAAAGTGATTGTGGCCAGCGTCCGCGATTCTTTTTGTACCGTTACTCTCTCCTTAGCTTCTAAGGCCTGATGCAAGCCCTCGCTGTAGCGCCGGCCCGGCATTAAACGGCCCGTAAATTCATCCACGATAAGCACTTCATTATTTTTAACGACATAATTCCGGTCGCGCTTAAATAAAACCTCCGCGCGCAAAGCCTGTTCCAAATGGTGCACGTATTTTATCCCGCCTTCGGTATAGATATTGCCCAACCCCAAAATTTTCTCCACTTTCTCTATGCCCGCTTCGGTCAAGGAAACCGCGCGCATTTTTTCGTCAACATTATAATCTTCGTTTTCTGCCAAGCCCGGCGCAATCTTGGAAAAAGTTTCGTATAACCGACCCGAATCCTCATCCGGCGCGGAAATTATCAAAGGTGTGCGCGCCTCATCAATTAAAATTGAGTCCACTTCATCAACGATCGCGAAGTTATGTTTGCGCTGGGCCATCTCTTGAAGACTCGCCACCATATTATCGCGCAAATAATCAAAACCGAATTCATTGTTAGTGCCGTAAGTTATGTCCGCCAAATACGCTTCGCGCCGGTTCACTTTTTTCAAATTAGCCATTTCCACCGTCACTTCGTTTTTATCCAGCTTCACCGGCTCATATAAATAAGATTGCTCATGCTGGATGCAGCCAACGCTCAAACCCAGCAAATTAAAAACCGCACCCATCCAGTTGGCGTCGCGCTTGGATAAATAATCGTTCACGGTTACCACGTGCACGCCTTTGCCGCCTAGCGCGTTCAAATACATTGCCAAGGTCGCGGTCAGAGTTTTGCCCTCACCCGTTTTCATTTCCGCGATTTTGCCATCATGCAAAGCCATGGCGCCGATTAACTGAACGTCAAACACACGCTGCGTTAGCGCGCGCTTAGCCGCCTCGCGGGCCGCGGCAAAAGCTTCGGGCAACAAATCATCCAACGTTTCACTCCCAGCCAATCTCTCGCGAAATTCTTGCGTCTTAGCTTTTAATTCTTCAACCGAAAAACGCCCGAAGGTTGCTTCAAGCTCATTGATTTGCTTTACCGCTGTTTCATATTTGGCAATACTTCCCCCGCCCGCGTTGCCAAAAAATTTGGTTAAAAATGACATATCTTAATCTTATCGTAATTTTATTAGTATGCTAATAATAACTCTTTGTGAGTAAATTATCAATCTTAGGCACTTTTACGCTATAACGTAAAAGTGCCTAAGACACAGAGTAACCGGCCACTCGCCATTCCATCCATAAATTCCTACATGTTAAAATGTTTTTTTAATTTTTCACCGATATCTTTAATTTCGGACTCTAAATATAAAATATCGTCGCCAACTTCAAAAAAATCTGATACAAAATCAATCTCTTTTTTACAATCAAAAGGATAAACAAAAACACTTTTTTGAAGCTGTAGCATCCCCAGATGTTTAAATTTAGAACGCAAAGCATCTCTAGCTTGTTTTTTATCTTCGGGTATATCAAAAATCACCACCCGCCACTTGCCGTCCCATGGCTCATTATTCTTTAATTTAATTTTGTCAATGTCATATTTTAATAATTCCTCCCGGCCTTTTTCCGTTAAAATCATCTCCGACCGGCCACCTTTCATTTTTCTCTTTATTAATTTTCTTTTTTCTAAACGGCCGACATATCGCCTGGCGCTTGACTGATTGAATTTTTTCCAAGAGACATGATTTTCGTCTTTAAGTAAAAATTTGAAAGCGATCGCCGCGTTAGGCGCCGTTATCACCGCTAATAAAACTCCGCCCATCCTTAAAAACTTCAAAATGGTTTTGGTTGAAAAAATTTCTGCATTTTTATTCACTTGCGTCTCTTCGTTAAGCATCTTTTGCCTATTTTACACTTTACGTTTTTTATAGTTCCCGCTCCTGCTTTTGCATTATACCACTATAAGCACTTTTACGCTATCGCTTAAAAGTGCTTAAAATTTCTCTTCTTAGAAAACTTCACTCTCCCGCTGCCCGCGTTGCCGAAAAATTTAGAAAGAAATGACATAACTTTTCTCCTACTATAACTCAAGCATGTCAAAAAATCAATAAAAAAGAGAGTCAGTCTCTCTCTTTTTTTATTTAATTATTCGGTAATTTTTAGTCTTTCTCTGATTCTGGCTCTCCCGAATTTTCAATTTGCAATTCATGAAACTCCTTTCCTTGATTTTTTAATTCAGCTATTTTATCTTCCCGTTCCTTGGCGCTCAAAAGAAACAATTTCGCGTCTTTGGCTTCGTTTAAAATATCTTCTAGTTCTTTTTGAAATTCGTTAACCGCTGCTTGCGTATACTTAATTGCTTCATCAGTTGGATATTCTTCACCGGGATTTTTATAGAGCGTATAATTATCCCGATAAATAGTTTGGATCATTGGCATTAAATCTTGAATACTCATCTCGTCTTTGCTATTTATCAATCTAATCATCAAGTGTTCTGGCGCCGAATAATCTTTAATATCTTTGTCGCCTATTTCTTCTGTTTCCGGATCTACTGGCTGACCAGTTTTTTCATCCCATTGAATTGGTGGGCAAATATATGGCACTTCTTTAAAATTTCCATCTTTGTCCTCAAAATAAATCCGTTTCAAACCAACATGATTCCAAAATCGTTCAGATGTTGCCACCGCTTCGCCAACAATACCTTTCAGAGCCTGTTGCTCGGCCTTTGCTTTTTCGGCTCCAGTTTTAAGAGCTGATTGAAAAAGCTCCGAAGCCAAACCCTTCCGCTGAAAATCATCATCGGTAATCGAGTAGCCAATAAATAAAATTGATTCGGTTGCTTTTTCGCCTAGTTCATGAGGAGCCATTTTTAAATAAGAACTCTGCGTATGAGCCACTACTTTTCCTTTTTTATCTTGCGCAATATGATAAGCATAATCATCAACTTTTACTGCGTCTTGAATGATATCCAGTGTATCCGCTTCTTCCGGATTAAATTTTTTCATGAACTTATAAATCTTTTTAACTTCAGGACTTTCGGCATCCCTAACGCGATCAACCGAAAATCTTTCTGACTCCGGCGAGGTTATTATTTCTTTATCGGAACCCGCCTGCTCCCTTTTATAGCGAGAGCCTGTTTCTAATTCTTTTGTGATTTTCTCCGCGTCCTGGTAAGCAATAGCCACTGGGTCAAAGACTTGGGTAAAATTTTCCATTCCCATATTTTTTAATTAGTTATTATTCCAGCTTAAATAACTTGCTGGCATTATTATAAAAAACTTGTTCTTTCTGCTTCGGCGAAAGAGGTATACTTAAAATAAGTTTAACATATGATTTTTGATTGGCTAGCGACCAATCTGTTCCAAATAATAACTTTTCTATCGAAGCGCCACTTTGAAAATAATCATTGAATAATTTTGTTATTGATTTTCTGTCGTCGTTATCCGGTATGTTATACATCAAGCCCGAACAATCAACAAAAACATTTTTATTTTTATAAACTACCTCGGCTGCATCAATTACCCAGGGATAGCCCAAATGCGCAATCACGATTTTTAAATCCGGCATATCCACAGCCAAATCATCAAAGTTTAAAGGATGACCGTATTTTAGTTTTGCCCCCGTAATTTTATTCCAAGTGTCCCCGCTATGGAAAATCACCGGCCGGTCATACTTTTCTGCTAGTTTTAAATACGGCCTTATAATCTTATCCGCCGGATAAAAATGCTCATAACCAGTATAAAATTTCAAACCATAAATAATTCCATCTTTAAGCCATATTTCAATTCGCTTGAGTGATGTTTTTTGGGCTGAAAAAGGAGAAATCGAAGCAACAGGGAAAAGTTCTTTTTTAAATCTGCTCGCTTCTTTGATTAAATCTTCGTTAGAGCAATTAAACATTTCCCCTCCATAAATAAAAGCTTTTTCAATCTTAGCCTCTCCCATTCCGACGATTAATTCTGCCGTGTTTATTTCTCCGCCGGCATTTTTTTCAATATGAGTATGGCAGTCAATGATTTTCATTTTTCACTTCTTTTTTTGGTTTTAATCGTTTAGTAAAAAAAATTAAGTCATAACCGTCGCCCCAATAATCAGGAATCCCTCCTGTTTTTTCAAACCCAAATTTTTTGTAGAATCTTTCCAGCGGATCGTCTGGCCCCTTGTCCCAAGCCCTCACAATTATCTGGCGCGCCTGACTTTTTTCTTTTAATTCCTCCTCTATCTTTTTCAGCAGCGCCCCGCCCAACCCCTGATTTTGCAATTCCTTGTCCACCGCAAACCATGCTAAATAATAGACTTCCGGACTTAATTCTTCCCGGCCATAGCCGGCTAATCCTTTAATTTGATCGGCCTTATCTTTAGCCACAAAATAATGGATGTCCCGCTCGTGATTTCTTAAGCATCTTTCTAGGTCTTCCTTGGCTTCCCGAATATCGTTTTCATCAAATGCCTCTTCTTGTTGTTTGATCAAATCTAGGCTACCCGTTAAATATTTTTCCTCAAAATCAGTCAATTCTAAGCCAAGTAGCTCTGTTTTATTTTCTTTTTCAATTCTTTCACCTTCTGTATTTATTAGATTTTTTTCACTTTCTTTCATTTTTTAATTCTTATTTTTATTATAGTTATCTACTTTTTTCGTAATCCGGCCACCAATAAATGCCTTTTTGCTCTTTTCTCAATTTACCCATTATTTTTTCTCTTTTTAGAAAAAGATTTTTTTGTTTTCTGGGCCGAGCTTTGCTTAAAGCATAAGAAAAAAGAATCGGCGAAGCAATGGTGGAATCAGTATAGACCACAACCGTATTTTTAAGTTCCTCCATGTTTACCTTGCCCCAGGAAACCGCCTCCGAGGGCGTGGCGCCTGATAAGCCACCCCACTGGGGCGAATCCATGGTGATTTGAATAAAATAATCATGCCCGCCCTTCTCAATCCCCAAGCACTCCCAAAGCATAGGCTGGGTTTGCATATAGAAATTCTTGGGACTGCCGCCGCCCAAAATTATCACGCCATTTTCTTTGGCCGCCAGCACGATCGCCGTTGTTTCCAAAACATCCAAATTCGGGTCCACGGTCAAATCGCGGCCATCAAAAATATAAGAAGCCAAATTCATGCCAAAGGTTGAATCGCCGGGCGAGGAAGTGTAGACCGGAATATTCAGCCGGGCCGCCTGGGCTAAAATTGAATTTTCCGGATGCGGAGTTTTCTTTAAAATTTTATGGCCAATGTAGTTATGCAGCGCGCTGGAGGACACCGCTCCTCGCGGCCGGTCTTCATCAAAAGCCAAAATATTTTCCACGAATTTATCAGTTTTAATTAAGGTGTCGGCGCCCAAATAAGTATCATAGATGCGCACAATGCCATTATTCCAAAGCGTGGCATCGTCTATGTCAAGCGCGCCCTTGCGCGGATCCAGACCCAAAGCAAAATGAAGATCGTGATAAAGATTGGCGCCAGTAGAGATAATAAAATCAATAAAGCCCGCTTCCATCATGGAAACCACCATGCCCGAAATCCCCGCCGGGGTCAGCGCGCCAGCGATAGTTAATCCCATAGTCACGTTATTTTTCGAATTCAGCATTTTTTGCGTCAACAACTGACAGGCCTCGTTCAGACGGGCAGCGTTATACGCCTGAAAATAACCGTCCACCAAACTCTGGACATTCAAATTCTTTTTCATTTTTCTGGCCACAATCTTCTGACCGCTCAATAACTTACGCCTCAATGACTCTTTTTGTTTTGCCATAAAAGTTTTTAAAAATTAGTTATTAAATACGTAGCCGATGGTTTTATAAATTAACTTGGCTACTAAAAAATCCGGCGCGGGAAAATTTTTAATGGGAGACAATTCCACAAAATCCGCGCCGATGATTTTTTTCTTGGCACAAACCACCCGTAAAATATCCATTGTTTCATGCCAATCCAATCCTCCTGGCTCGGGCGTACCGGTTGACGGCATTATACCAGAATCAAAAACATCAACATCAAACGAAATATAAACATTCTCTTTTAGGCCTTTTACGATTTTGTCTATTTTTTTATTCGCATGAGCGCAATTCGCATGAATTTTGCGCCATTCGCATACATCTTTGGCCCAAAAAGTTTTAATCCGGTGCTGGTTTTCTTGCCAAAAATTTAATTCGCCTTCCTCATTGGCGATACTTCTAATTCCTGCCTGCACCAAATTTATACCAGGAAAATCAAGACACCGCCGCATAGCGCAGGCATGCGAATATTTCTGATCTAGATATTCATTTCGTAAATCAGCATGTGCATCAAATTGCAAAATACTAAAATCATCAAAATGTTTTTTATATTCTTCAATTATAAAAGGGGTTATGCTGTGCTCTCCGCCTAAAATTATCGGCAATTTTTTAGCCCGTAAAATTTCACCAATTATTTTGGCAATCTGCTTTTTTGCGGCACCCACATTTTTTGCCGGTTTAACGGACGCGGTTGTTGTAATATTAACTTTTTTGTAAGTTTCCTGCCATAGCTCTTCGTCGAAGAACTCAACATGAGCACTGGCTTTAATTATGGCATTCGGACCATTTTTTGTTCCTTTCCCATAACAAGTCGTGGCTTCAAAACCAAAAGGCACAATGACAACTTGTGCCTTAGCTGATGGTTTTTCTTCTATATCTAAAAAATTCAATCTTTTTTTTCTCTTCATAAACGACTATTCTTTAACAGGCCATTTTTCATTCTTCCTTTGCTTAAATAATCTTTTAGGCTGTGCTTTCTTAAGGCCTTGTCCAAAAATGTCACTGCTTCTTCCCGCTGGTCAAACAAACACCGTGGCTCTCGTTCCAGCCCTTCCTGCATTAAGGCGTGAACGATAAAGGGAAACACAGCGGTCACATCGGCAAAAACATACTGGGAATTTTTTATGCAATCTTCCGAGGTTTTGCCCCAAGTATGAGCTTCGCCGGCCGTGCAAGAAGATAAACCGCCATTTTGCACGTGCGCGTCGCAAATTTGCACATCCATATCATAACCGCCTACGTCAATATCACAAACTTGGGTTAAATATGGCTCCGGCTGCAGGGAATAATTTTTAGGCACACCACCGCCTAATATAATAATAGATAATTTTTTGCTCCAACGATTTTTAGCAAAATAATGGTAAGCGCCAAATTCGTGGATGTCGTCTTCAAGGTTTATCCCAAATTTATAACGATGACCGAGCTTTTTTTTCAAAAACGCCAAATTCAAAAAAATGGAGCTGTCTTGGGGCGCGCCACAAAAAACCGGCACGCTATTACGATAAGCCTGCACTAAAATGCTGCGATTCAAATCCGCCCGCTTAAACCGCCGCCTGCCAAAACGCGCCAAGTGATGCCCGAGTAAATAATGGAATTCTGTCGTCGTCATTTGTCGGGCAAAGTCCGGCCGCCGCACCAAATCAACCACTAAATTATCCGTTTCCCATAAATCGTCTTCCGGAAAACCGGTATCATAAATTCTGGTCCAGCCGGCTTTGCGTAATTTTATGTCTCCCTGATTAGGGTTCACCTCAAACCAATTATCGCTTTCCAATCGTTGGATATCATGATATAAATTGGCGCCCGTGGTCGCGATAATGTCCACCAGCCCGGACCTGATCAACGGAATAATGCAGGAGACGCCAAAATCCGCCGGGGTCATGGCGCCAGACAATGCCAAAACAATCGTATGGTCCTTTTCAATCATCCGCTTGATGATTTGATAGGCATTTTTTACTTCACGCCCCACGTAGGCGCCAAAGGCCTTCTCAAAGAGTTGCGCGGTGGTTTCATTGCCGGTGATTGGCTCACCGATTACCCTTTTCCCCACCAAGCGCCTGGTTAAGTGTTTCATAAAAACACGAGAACAGTCCCCCCGACTATATTTAGTTTTTTAGTTGTGGCTCTGCCCGCTACTATTGCCATTCTCTTTTTGTTGCAAATATTCAGGCATTATAAAAACTGCTACCGCCAGCACCGTTGTCCAAAGACCATCTTTATTGCCAATGGCCGATTGGGTGATATTAGTAGTTCTGACGATTTTACCACTCATTTTATAAATATTTTCCCGTTCATCCCAAGCGGTATTAATATCAAATTCAATACCCAATGTTGAAGCCAGCATCGTCGCCGCCAAATCTTCGGCATAATCGCCGGCCTTCTGATCCGTTTCACCAAAAGAATGGTGCTCGGAAAGATAGCCGTATTGATCAATGTCCGCCGGCACCGCACAACCCACCGAAACGGCAATCAAACGATTTGGTTCGTTGGTTGCGTTGCGGCTCATTACGACGTAAACAATTTGGCCCGGTTGAATTAATTTTAAACCTTCTTCGCGCGAGATTCTTTTGCAACCGGCCGGATAAATGCTGGAAACCGTCACAAGATTGAACGGCGCGATGCCCGCGTCCCGCAGGGCCAGCTCAAACGAAGTTAAATATTCTTTATGCGCTCCGACTCCCTTGGTAAAAAACACTCGACTAGGAACCATAATTAATTAAAAGTTAAAAAATCAAAATGTAAAATCGACACGAAGCGTCGTCCTGAGGGCAAAGCCCGAAGGATCTCGAGATCCTTCGCGGAGTTTATCCCGATGAAAATCGGGGCTCAGGATGACAACTTAGTCGTCATTTTTCATTTTGAGATTTACATTTTTCATTTATTTTTTAAACCGCGCCAGGCCAGAGAGGCCAAATTTTTTCTTGATGCTGCGCGCGCCGCGGATAAAAATCGTGTCTCTCTTTGTTTTAAATTTTTTTATTTCCTGTTCTAAGTCATCGCGTGTCTCATCAATGGCGGCAAAAAGATCGCTTTGTTCTGATTCCACGCGAAATAATTTTCCACCCAGGCTTAAATTAATTTCCGCACGGAAAATATCGCCGCTCTTATGATGATAGGTGGTACGGCCAACCTCCACTTCAAATTTTATTGTTTCTTGATTAAAGTTTTTTAAAAACCTCTCCAGTGTTTTTATTTTTTTCTGAACATAATCTTCAATGCTGGGTGTTAAAGAAAAATTTTTGCTTTTGAAAATTATTTTCATACCTATTTTTTATTTCTTACTTTAATGATACTACTAGTAAAAAATAAATGCAACAGAATAAAGCAAATAAAAAACTCTAAATCCTAATATCTAAATCCTAAACAAATTCCAATGACCGAAATTCCAAATTTAAAACGGGTGCGGACACATTTTGTTTGAAATATTTGAATTTATGATTTTGATTGCTTGAGCAATCATCCCGACTTGGCGGGATGCCGACGAAGTCGGCATTTGTTTAGAGTTTAGGATTTCGGATTTAAAACCCAACGCGTCTTATCTCTTCTTCCAGCTCAATCCCCCATTTTTCTTTTACGGATTTTTTAACCAGCTCTATTAATTCCAAAACATCTTGGGCTTTGGCGTTGCCAACATTCACCATATAATTGGCGTGGCCCTCCCAGATTTTCGCGCCGCCAATTTGTCGGCCGCGTAAACCGCATTGGTCAATCAGCTGCCCCACGCCTAATTTGTTATCACGCACGCGCCCGGCGAGCTTGGGATAATTTTTTAATAATACGTCCGATCCGCCTTTTACGTTATAATTCTTAAAAACGCAACCAGCCGAAGGATAAGGTGGAGACTGTTTAATCACGGCTTTGGCTTCGTTTAAAACCGCTTCTATCTTTACCGGCTCTTTTTTGGCAAAAAGTAAAGACGCCGACAAAATTATTTCTTTAGTTTTTTTAAAACGGCTTTCGCGATAGCCAAAATCGCATTCGCTTTTTGATAAGGTTTTTACTTTTAAATTTTCATCCAGCACTGTCACATTGGCTACCACCCGCGCGATTGCCTGCCCCAGCCGCCCCGCGTTGCCGCAAATGGCGCCGCCAATGGTGCCCGGAATTCCAAAGCCCCACTCCGCGCCGCTAAAACCACCTTTAACCGTTTCCATTATTATCCGTCCAAACGGAACACCAGCATCAACTATGATTTTCATTTTTTCGAGATCCTTCGTCGTGGAATTCATACTGAGCGGAGCGAATGTGCTCCTCAGGACGACAGACAAGCTGTCGCTTTGCATTTTTATCACCAAACCGTTAAAACCGTCGTCTGACACTAATAAGTTGCTCCCGCCGCCCAAAATAAAAAAAGACAACGAATTATCTTTCGCCCATTTCACCGCCGCCATCAATTCTTCACTATTTCTTACCGCCATAAAATACCGTGCCGGTCCGCCAATGCGGAAAGTGGTATGATTGGCCAAGCTAATGTTTTTTTGGAGATTTGCGAGCTCAGAATTCATAAAAAAGTATCGTCATTCTGAGCGAAGCGAAGAATCTATAGATCCTTCAGTCGCGGAGTTTATACTGAGCAAAGCGAATGTGCTCCTTCAGGATGACGCTACGCATCAATTTTAATTAT
>JAHKAK010000098.1 GCA_018826025.1 Patescibacteria group bacterium | reverse complement strand
GCCGGAGGTAAAGCCGTTATGAGGCGAGGCAATGCCTGACTTGCGGAAAAAAGCGCTGTAAGGATTGCTTAAAGCATCAATATTATCCACCACGCCCTTGGCCAATTCGTCCAACGCAAAATGCGAGCCGCCCCAATGGGCAAAAATCGCGTCCAGAGAACGCGCCAAAGGAATAAAGTCATCGCGAGAAGAACGCACCGAACCAATCTCCTTGGGCGAATTGCAAACATAAACCGCCATAAAGCGCGTCATACTGTTTGTTATCACCGGCATATTAAAAACCAAATCCGCCCCGCTAATTCCCGACAGGGGACGCGCCACGCCATCCCCGGCCAGTATCACGGCCATGGGCCGGCGATTAGCGTTGACGCAAGCTAGGCCGCTAATCGGACTTTTGGGCAAATTCTGGTTGTTGTCTGATAACGCTTCATCATTTTCCCTGCTGGAGGAGCCACTGGAAATATCAATTACTCCGCCGTTTTTTTGGCTGACAAAATAGCCGCCCAGACTCAATAAGATTATGAGCAAAATTATTGGTAAAGATTTTTTGATTCTACATCTCATCTGCCTAACTTTTTAGACTAATACTATTTGCTCTCAAAAAAATTTACGGATGAAAGAAAAAGGCCTGGGTTAAGGCCGTAACGGTAGATTAAAAATCCCATGATCCCTTTCATTTTTTAGCTAGTGTTTCTTTTATTTTGGCAACAATCTCGGGAATAACATAATGCGCTTTGATCAAAAAATCCTCGGCGCCCAAACTTATCCCCTTTTTGATGTCGTCTTCCTGCCCCAGATTGCTTAAAATAAGCACGGGGATGTTTTTATTTTCCGATGAATCTTTTTTAACCTCTTCTAAAAATTCAAACCCGCCAATCCCGGGCAAAACTAAATCCAGCAAGATCAGATCCGGCTTTTCCTCTTTGACCTTCTTAAGCCCCTCTTCGCCATCCATAACATGGATAACGGCATAGCCGCTATCCTCCAATTGTTTAATAAGTAAATCCTTTAAAAATTTATCGTCTTCAACAATTAAAATCTTTTCCATAATATTGTTCTTCTTATTATTGTTATTATTCGGGAATCGCGCTTAATGGCGATTCTGATTCTATTATATCATAACAAGAAAAAAGCCGCCATCTGGCTTGTGTATAATTTCCTTCAACTCCCCATTGTTTTCTGTTATAATCCACTAAAGGTCGAAAAATCATTAACAGACTCCATTAAATTTATTATTCTAACAAAATTAAAATGACATTCAAAAAATTTATTCCGGTTTCCCTGATGGTGGCCGCTTTCGCCGCTCTCTATATATGGGTCGCCCCCTATTTAAAAATCAGCTCGCTCTGGGTGCCTTTTATCAGCTGGCCGCTTTATTTTATCGCCGGGGCGAAGCCATCACGGCTCCACAAAGAAATCTTCGCCTTGGCCGGCGGCGCTATTTTCGGTTTCTTGACTATCTTTGTTTCCGGCGCTTTAACTCCAATGCTGGGAAGCTATGCTTTGGCGGCAACCGTTTTTATCGTGGCCTTCCTTATTGTAATGCTGGAATTGACTGATTGGTTTGAACTGGCGCCAGCCTACTTTTTCGCTTTTGCCGGTTATTTCGCCTATGTTTTTGGCGGCTTTGCCGGCACGATGGCCTCCTCGACTGATTACGCCATGGCTATGGTTCCATTCTTCTTGCTTCTGATGCTTGGTTTGGGACTGGGTTATATCACAGCTCTTCTCCGCAAAAAAATTCTGGAAAAAGAGGGTGTTTACGGCCAAGATCAGAAAACCGTTTTTGACAAAGAAAACAACCAGTAAATTCCATAAAAAAGAACAAAATTTCCGCGGCGCGGCATCCGTAGTGTTTTTTATTTTGGCAAAGCTGAGCTTTGGGTTTAATACCCTTTATTTATTCAGCGCCCGTCTTCCACGTTAGCAAAGAATAGGAAATCCGATTAAAATGCTTGCCCGCTTTTAGCGGTCAAGCATTTTTAAATTCTTCATCGGCTATCGCTATTTTTGGCATCCGCTCCGCCTCCAGCGGAAATTGAAAAACAAATTCCGAACCTTGGTTTTCCACTGATTCAAAAAATAAATCAGCGTTGTGCTTTTCCGCTATTTTCTTAGCGATATACAGTCCCAGCCCCGATCCTTCAGTATTGTGTTTTAAGGCATTAAGCGCCCTAAAAAACTTAACAAAAATAAATTTTTGATCATTCTCGGGAATACCAATGCCATTATCTTTAACGCTTAAAGTCAAAATTTTATTATTCAGGCTGGGCCGCAAGTTGATTTTTATAGAGCCCCCGGGCAAAACATATTTAATCGCGTTATCCACGACATTCCTGATGGCTATATCTATTTTACCGGCGTCAAAAACCGCCGGTGGCAAGGGATTCTCCGGCTTCTCATAAATTATGTCTATTTGACGGGCGCTGGCTTGAATTTTTACATCTTCATAAATTTTGCTAACTAACCGACTCAAATCGCCTTGCTTAAACTTGTATCCTAATCTCCCTTCTTCAATCCTAGAAACATCCAGCAAATCACGGACTAAAGCGATTAAATTCTCATTAGAATTAAAAGTTCTGTCTACTATCTGCTTCTGCTCGGCCGTCAAGGTGCTTCGCCGTAGAGTATCAAGCGCCCACTTAATCGCTGAAAGAGGCGTTCTTAACTGGTGAGAAGCAACGGCTAAAAATTTTGCCTTGAGTAATTCCACTTCTTTGTCTCTGGTGATGTCGCGCAGAATTTGCATGGCGCCGATTTTGCGGTATTGCGAGCGAACCGGCACATAGGTAATTTCCAAAATCACTTTTTGCGGCCCTTCAGTTGTGTATTCTTTAGTTTCAAAATCGCTTTGAACTAAATTCCTGATATTAAAAAGATTTTGTAAATAAACACTTTTTCGGCTTAATGGCTCATTAATTTTTTTACCCAACACCTCTCCCTCCTTTAGCCATAAAAGTTCCTGGGCGCGGGGATTGAAAACCACCACTCTTTCGTCCAGATCATACATAATTAATCCGTCCTTAAGGCTTTGAATTGTCGCCAAAGTTTTGTTGCGCTCGCCTAATAAATCGTGGAAAAGATCGGCGTTAGCCACGGCGGTTGCCGCCTGATTGGTCGCAATGGTGGCCAGCGCCATTTCAAAATAATTGAATTGATGGATATCTTTATAATAAACGCACATTCCGCCCACCGCTCCTTTTTTGCCCATCATCGGCAAACATAAAAGACCGTGATAATTTTGTTTTTTAATCGGCGTCAGCCAATTGCTTTTTATGTTGGGATCTTTGGTAACGTCGCTGGAAGCCCAGGGCTGGCCGGTGGCCACGGCCCGGCCAATAAACATCGTGCCAACGCGAATCGGACTTTTTCTGGAATGGGCAATATACTGTTTTTGCATGCCAGCGGCCGCGCTAATAAAGAGCGCCTCTTTATTAGGAGTAAAATCCCAGAAATTAACGTATTTTGCCCCTAAAGCTTTTAAGAGAGTTTTGGCAATACGAGATAAAATAACTTTAATATCCGTGCCCACGGCCAAATAGCCTGAAGTTTCATACAGCGCCTCCACCATTTTTTGTTGCTTTTTATAATCGTCGGGCGAAAGCCGTTTTTTTTTCTTCAGCTGGGCGGCCTCAAAAGAAAGAGTATAGGAGCCTTTGGGTTTTTCAAAAGGCATAAGCGATTTGATTAAAATTTAACTTAAGTTTACTCTGATTTTCCTCAAAAAACAATCCTCTTTATTCACAGAGTTTCATCTTTCCCCAATTATCTCCCCTTTCAACATCCACCTTCAGCGGCACAGCTAATTGATAAATATTTTCCATGACGCCTTTAGCTATTTTCGCGATTTTTTGCGCTTCGCTTTCCAAAACCTCAAACACCAATTCGTCATGCACCTGTAATAACATTTTTACTTTTTCATTTTTCAATTTTAAATTAACCTCCACCATTGCCATCTTCAGTAGGTCGGCGGCCGTCCCTTGAACAGGCATATTTATCGCCATGCGCTCGGCTGCTTGGCGCAAATTCCAAGCCGAAGAGTTAATTTCCGGAATAAAGCGCTTCCGGCCAAAAAGCGTTTGCACAAATCCATCGCGCGAGGCGTTTTTTTTTGTCTTCTCAATATATTTAGCCACGCCGGAAAATTCCACAAAATATTTTTTGATAAAAGTTTTGGCTGTCGCCAAATCCACTCCGGCGGCTTGGGCAAATCCGTGCAAACTCATACCATAAATCACGCCAAAATTTAAAACTTTGGCCAGGCGCCGGCTGTCTTTATTAACCTCGCTTTCTTTAACGCCTAAAATTTCCGCGGCCGTGGCAGTATGAATATCCCTTCCTTCTTTAAAAATCCTGATCATTTCTTTGTCGCCGGCCAGGTGCGCCACCACCCGCAGCTCAATTTGAGAATAATCGGCTGATAAAAGTTTATGGCCCGCTTCGGCCACGAACGCCTGGCGAATTTCATTGCCCAGAGGCGTGCGAATGGGAATATTCTGCAAATTAGGATTTTTGGAAGATAATCTCCCCGTGGTGGTGCCCAGCGCGTCATAGCTTGTATGCAGACGGCCATCCGCGCCAACGAGCAATGGCAGAGCGTCAATATAGGTATTTTTTAGTTTAGCCAATTCCCGCTGGCGCAAAATTAAATCAATAATGGCATGCTGGCCCTTTAGTTTTATAAGTTCTGGCGCGGCGGTAGAAACAACTTTACCCGGTGTTTTTTTCAGACCCTTAACCTGCAAGTTAAGCTTCTCAAATAAAATTTGCGCCAGCTGTTGAGGCGAATTAACGTTAAATTCCACGCCCGCCAGTTGAATAATCTTTTTTTCCAGCCCCGTCAACTCTTCGCCAACTTGCCCGCTTAATTTTTTTAAATGCGCGACATCCAGCCTAATGCCATTTTTTTCCATTTGAGCAATTATCGGCGCCAAATCTTTTTCCAATTGATAAATTTTTTCCGACAGCACGCCTTGCGTCCGCGCCAGCTCAATTTTTTCCGCGGCGCTGGGTTCCAACCCCAACGGCAGGGCCGCCACGTAGAGCGATTTGCCAGCTGGCAAATCGCCACGCGGCACGGCCGTTTTTTTCGCGCCGACCGATACCGTTGCTTCCGTTTTTTTCATCCGCCCCTTCTCATCAAACTCGGGCAAGCGATTAACCAGCGAATAAAATCCCAAATCCTTAAAAATTTTAACAACTTTCTCTTTGTCGAAATCGCGCGTCAAGGCTTCGGCCAATTTAAACTTTATCGGCGCGTCTTGCTTGATTGTAGCCAAATATTTGCTAAAAAACGCTTGTTCCTTAAACTCTAACAGCTTGTCAGCCAACTTTCTACTTTTTACTCTGAGCGGTTTATCCCGAGGTTTATCGAGGGAAGTCAAAGGGTGAGTTTTGCTTGCCCGCCGTAGCCTTGCGTTGCTCGTCCGGAGCTTTACGCGAAGGAGAGGCGAAGGCGGGAG
>JAHKAK010000011.1 GCA_018826025.1 Patescibacteria group bacterium | reverse complement strand
GGAGGAAAAATTAAATTTGATACCATAGGGGCGAATTTACTTAAAAAATGTCTCTCGCAAGATATTCCTATTATTATGGAGTTAGCAAGCACCTTTCTGTATAAAAAAGCTAAGTCGGGAAAACCGGGCAGTTTTAATGAACCATTTGACGGAGAGGTTGAAGGTCACGGAGTGGTTATAGCGGGATTTGATGGAAATAAATTTAAGATTATAGATCCGAACATAAAAAATAATCCTTACAGTAAAAACGGAATATACTGGATAGGGTCTGATGAATTGTTAGCAAGTTTTGGCCTGTTGGAGGGTAAATCTCTATTATTGATCAAAAAATAAGTTATGAAAAAGAGACCAAACGTTACACAAAAATTAATTTTGAAATATAAGGACAGAATTCTTATGTTTAGACGTAAGAATGGGGCTTACGATTTTCCCGGGGGCAGGCTAGAATTTTTAGAAAGTCCTTTGAGCGCGCTTAAGAGAGAGCTAAAAGAAGAATTAAATTTTGATTTAAAAAGCGAACTGCGGCCTTTTTATGTTTGGAATTACGTAGCTAAAGATAAAAAAAGACACAGCATAATGCTTTATTATCGCCACCGTTTGAAGAAAAAAGAAAGCTTTGCGTCACCCGAGGGGATGAAAATTCTTTGGTTGCGAAAAAGAGAAATGAATAAAATAATATTAGATAAAAGTTTTGTAGACAGGATCTATGAATAAGTGGATGCCGATCGGTTGTTGAATAACTGGCTTGGTAAGCCAGTTAAATAATATGGAGAATAAAATTAAAAATTCTTGGAAAAAAGGATTTTATAAAGATATTGAAAAACAGCCGGAAAAGATTTTTCGTGATGTAAATAAAGAGTTGCCGGAATTTGTAAAACTGCTTAAAAAGATAAAGGCTAAAAATGTTTTGGATTTGGGATGCGGCACGGGCAAGCATTTAGTCTCTTTGGTTAAGTGTGATTTTCGGGTGTTTGGTTTTGATTTAATAGATAAGGTGATTAAAATAGCGGAGGATTGGTTAAAAAAAGAGGGGCTGAAAGCAGATTTATCGGTTGGGGATATTTACAAAAAACTTCCCTACGAAGACAATTTTTTTGATGGCGTCATTTCAACGAAGGCTTTGCACCATGGCACAGTGGATCAAATTAAAAAACTGGTAAAAGAGCTGGAAAGAATAATGAAGCCCGGCGGTATTTTGATGGTTGAGGTGCCAAGAAAGAAAAAAGGATATGAAAGATTTAAAGGGGAGCATAAAGAAATAGAGACCGGAACGCTTGTTCCGATCTCCGGTTCGGAAAAAGATGTCCCGCATCATATTTTTTCCAGCAGGAAGGAATTGGTTGATTTATTCTCAAATTACAAGGTTTTGGGCATTGTTTTAAGCGGCAACGCAAATCGCAAGAATCATTGTACTTTGTTTGGAAAATTAAAATAATAAATAATAGTGAATTAAATCTAAGACCCACCAAAGAGGCGGGTTTTTTGGTGGGGGAAAGAGAGCCTAATTTTATGAAGGAAGATACCTAGATTAAAAATATTTAGCATTTTTAATCTAGGATGTTTTTACTTGACAGCCCTAATGGATTTTTATAGAATAGGGGTAAGAAGTTATGGCGCCATTGCGCCATACTTTGTGAACCTTAACAACAAGGAGGTTAGAAAAAAATGGATTTTTACAGTTTGTTTGAGATTCAGGAACACGAAAAAGAAATAGTGGTCATGTTGAATAATTGGTTACCAGTTGGCATTATTGACGGGCATTTACATTGCTGGCAAAATCATTTTGGTCGGACCTTAATAAATCCTAGCGCAAAAATTCCGGGGGCTACTTTTAACAGCTTCCCCTGGGAATTGCATCTATGGGTAATGTCGGGATTGTTTTTTCGGGTTCGGTGGTCGGCCGTAGCAATTGGATCTCCCGGAGATTTTTCGGCGAACAACAATAATAACTATATCCATAAACTAAGCACAACCAACCATAATATTCTGCCAGTTTTGCTAGCTGAACGATGGAATAGTTCATTATTTATTGAGCGAATGTTGGTCCGAAAGTTCGTTGCTCTTAAGATGTATCCGACGAGAAAACAGAAGTCTTCTTTGGCGGCAAAAATAACAGATGTGTTTCCGAACGAGGTCTTGGAGGCGGTGAACAAAAATTCTTCAGCGATAATTCTCCATTTGCCCAGAGACATTTTTTCAGGCGTAGGAGAATTGATGGATCTGGCGGACAAGTATCGCAACATTAAATTTGTTATCGCTCACATGGGCAATATTTATTGCTACAGGAGCGATTTGCGATTTGTTTTGCGGGAAATAAAAAAACGAACGAATATTTTGTTGGATACGGCTATGGTCGCTGACAGTCAGGTTGTGGCTGAAGCGTTAAGGACGTTGGGCCCAGGGAGAGTAATCTTTGGCAGTGATGCGCCCTTTGGTTATCTTAGGGGTCGTTATATTGACGTCGGCGATAAAAAATCAATCTTTCAGAGTCAAATACCTTTCAACTGGGTAGCCCCAAATGTCCATTGCCTATACAAGGAAGAAAAGAAGGGATTTAGAATGATGTATCTTAATATAATCCTTTCAATCAAGGATGCGCTAAACATCTTGGACAAGCAGAATAATCACGAGGTTAAAGAACAGCTTTTTTATCTGAACGCAAAAAACATCTTTAGGAGGTAGCGAACATGCTTACACAAGAAGAGAAAGTTTCTAAGATTGATCATTGTTTTTTGATCCTAAGAGAAGACGGGAGCGAAATTCCGATTAACCTGGCAATCTTTGAAGATGAAAAAGAGATTATTAAAAACTATCCTGAAATAGCCAAACTGATAAAGTTTGAGGCGCTCGGGATAAAGCCCGGTGTTATGCCGCCGTCCGCCAAATTCATGCGGACAATGGAATTGATTGACTATGAACCAGCAAGCGATTCGGGGCATTTCCGGTTCTATCCTAAGGGAACTTTAATGCTAAAGCTTTTGGAGGATTGGGCAGAGGAAATTGCTATTAAACGTTTTGGCGCCATGCAGATTGAAACGCCGATCCTTTATGACTGGAATCACGCGGCCATCAGGGACCAAGGAGAGGCCTTTCATGAGCGTCATTACATGGTGCATGTCCCTTATCATCCCGAAAAAGAATTCGTTCTTCGTTTCGCCGGTGATTTCGGACTGTTCTGCATGGTGAGCGACGCCAAGTTTTCCTACAAGCAGTTGCCGTTGCGGATCTATGAGTATTCCAAGAGCTATCGCTATGAGCAGCGGGGGGAATTGATCGGTTTACGTCGACTCCGGGGGTTTTCTATGCCCGATATCCATAGTTTCTGTTCGGATATCAATCAGGGCTGGGAAGAGTATAAGCAACTTTATCGGAATTATTCCGATTTAGCCAATGCCACAGGAGTTGAGTATGCGATAAGTTTTCGGGTGGTAGAAAGTTTTTATCATCAGTACAAAGATCAGATTCTTGCCATGCTTAACTACAGCGGCCGTCCTGGTGTCATCGAAGTACTCCCCGGCATGAAACATTACTGGGTCGTGAAGCATGAATTTCAGGGCGTGGATTCAGTCGGCGGTGTTTGTCAGGTTGCTACGGTGCAGCTGGACGTGGAAGATGCCGAAAGATATGGTATTACGTATAAGGACAGCCAAGGAACAGACCAGGGCTGCGTTATATGTCATTCTTCCATCGGTGCACTGGAGAGGTGGATTTTCTTGGTTCTTGAAAAAGCAGCAAAGGCTAAAATTCCAGAATTTCCGCTGTGGCTGGCGCCTTGCCAGGTTAGAATTATTCCGGTTTCGGAAAAATTTAACGAGTTGGCGATGCAATTTGCTAACTATTTTCGCGACAACAACGTTCGTGCCGAAGTTGATGATCGCAGTGAAACGGTTGGCAATCGTGTGCGTCTAGCCGAGAAAGACTGGATGCCCTATATCCTGGTCATTGGCAAAAAGGAGCAGGAGTCAGGGGTGTTTTCCGTTAACAAGCGAGGAATTAAGGATTCTTTTAAGATGTCGCCGGAAGTCTTAATAAAGGAAATTCGCGACGCAACAAAAGACATGCCTTTCCGGCACCTGACTCTGCCAGTGCTAATTTCTAAGCGGCCGATATTTTATGGCTGAAAAGACGAAACTAAAGAGGGGAGATCATCGGATTTTCGATCTCCCCTCATAAAATTCTTAGAGGAGGAACGGAGATGATACGACGAGAACCGTTCGGCGGAATTGTATTCCATGAGCCGACACATAAGGTTTATACGTTGGATAGAATCTCCTTCAGGTTGCTGGAACTTTTCTTTATTAACAATGAAAGCTCGAGGGCTATTCAGAAAAAACTGAGAAATGAATTTGGCAAGTTTCGCAGTCTCAAGGAGATACTCGATTTTGCGAAAAAAGTAGCCAAAAATCTTCGTTCTTCTCTTCATCATCAGCGCGGAAGAACGGACGATGATATTTGGCAGGAAGAGTGGAAGGGTGAATATTTTTCCGCTCCGATCAGCAATTTCTGGACTTTCACCAATCTTTGTAATCTGAACTGTACACACTGTGCCTGGGATTCTTCCAGACCTCTGTCCGATGAACTTGATACAGAAGCATGTCTGCGGTTGATAGATCAGCAATATCAAATAGGCGTGTGTGAGCTGAGCTTCAGCGGTGGCGAGCCGCTGGCCAAAAAAAAGCAGTTGCTTCAAATGGGCAACTATGCTACGAAGCTTGGCTTTCATCTGGGGTTGGCAACTAATGCTACGCTCGTTAACGATGAAGTGGCCGATGAGCTGATGGGCGCTGGTTTTAGTGAAGTGCAGGTTAGCGTTGAAGGGATAGAGGCCCATGACAGTATTCGCGGACGGGGTGTTTGGGACAGAACTATCACTGGCATCAGGGTTTTGAAGCACAAGCGTTTTGACGTCACCTTTGCGGTAACTGTCAACAAGACTAACTTTAATGAACTGGATTCAATTTTTGAGATGGCGATTCGAGAAGGCGTAAAGAATGTGCGTTTTGTGCGTTTCGTCCCGATCGGTCGCGGCAAGAGAAATATGAGTCTCTTTGAATTTTCCGTTCAAGATGAGGTTAAGCTGGCGAATATTTTATGGCAGAAACGCTGGGAGCTTTTTCCGAAAATCACCGTGACGTTCAACAAACACTACGTTTCAATCGGTGCCACAAAAAGTCCGCAGATGGGCTCAATTCCTGAGTCTTTTGGTTGGAACTGGGATTGTCCTTCTGGCCGATCCCGAATCTGTATTATGCCTCAAGGCAAAGTTGCGCCCTGTCCATTGATTGGTAGCTTGGGTTTATCAGGTGGAGATATCAGAGAAAAATCGCTTAAAGACATCTGGGAGGGGTCGGAATTTTTTCAGCATATTCGTTCAGGTAAACAGCGCCATAACCAAAGCTGTGCCGGGTGCAATTTCTGGTCAAAATGCAGCGGCGGGTGCAAAGCTTCCTCATACGCGCACTACGGAGATCTGATGGCAATAGACCCTCTTTGTTTTTATGAAATCGGGGATCTTGTTCAAGGAGGCGGCCATGTCACATAAGTACGTGATGCAGATAATGTGGCACATCAATGATGAATGCAATTTGTGTTGTCGCCATTGCTATTCCGACGATCTGAAAAGACAGCCGATAGATAGATGGGAATTCCAGCAGTTCGTTATCAGAAGAATAGTTGAGTTGCAAAAGTATTACCATCTTGTTCGGGTAGGATTACTCGGTGGGGAGCCGTTGTTTGACCCGAATGTTTTAGTCATCGCTAAGTCGCTTTACGCTGCCGGAGTTGAACGGGTAGACCTTGGTTCGAACGGAACGTTGATTGATAAATCCTTGGCCGAAAAGCTGAAGGCAGCCGGCGTTAAAATGGTTCAGATAAGCCTGGAGGGTCCGTCTTCTGAAATCAACGACTTTATCCGCGGTCAAGGCTCTTTCCAGAAAGCCATTACGGGCTTGCGGTGGCTGAAGGGTTGCGGCGTTGACACCGGAATAATGGTTACGGTTTCGAAGTTTAACCTTGCTTTTATCGGAGAAATGGTAGAGTTGGCTTTCCGAGAAGGAGTCAAGCTTGTGGCCTTTAACCGGCTTTTGCCGCTTGGGCGAGCCAAAGAGAAATCGCTGCAGTGTCTAACTCCTCTGGAGACTAAGCAGATGATTTCGCTTGTTCATTTTTTTGATAAAAAATATCCAGGACTTGATGTTTCCTCGGATGACCCTCTATTATACGTACCTTTAGGGGGTAAGCGATTTACCGTGAATGCGTTCGGCGGTTGCGGCGCTGGCGTCGGCAACTTGGCCATTTGCCACGAGGGAACGGTTTTCCCTTGTAGGCGATTGCCCATTAAAGTAGGGGACATAAAAAAATCCTCGCTAGCCGATATTATAACTTCCAGTCGCCTGGATTGTTTCTTTAATCGAGGAACGCATTTAAAGGATAAGTGTGCATTATGCGACCATCGGCAGATCTGTGGCGGTTGTCGCGCCGCGGCTTATGCCTTCACCGGGGACCATCTGGGATCAGACCCCCAGTGTTGGATGTAAAAATCTAGAGAAAGGGGATTCCAGAGATGAAGGGCATGAAGGCGAACAAAGCGGCCAGAAAAGGGTTTACCCTGCAGGAGTTTGTGACTTCTTGTTCTACCTGCATGGGGAAAGAAGGCCTGCTCAACACCTTGTCGGCGTCAAAAACGCCCAAGAAGCCGCAGGCTAAAAAGGATTAGCCGATACGGCTGATCAATGAACCGGGGCACAACTGAAAGT
>JAHKAK010000097.1 GCA_018826025.1 Patescibacteria group bacterium | reverse complement strand
TGGCTTAACTTCATCTAACAGCTCTTTTTTACTCATGTTGGTCATAGATGTAACCTTAAAATTAATGATTAATTTCGGTTACATTTTATATGACTCAACCGATAAGAGGAAAGTTAGATTTTAGATGGCTCAATTCGACCACGTTGCTTTACGCAATGTAAAATGCTAAAATCAGTCCCGCAGCTGCGGGACACCTAAATTTTACATTTTGAGATTTTAATTTTTAATTTAAGCAAAGCGGTATGGGATTATTTAACAGAAAAAAAGAACAAAAAACAGAATTGGTAAAAAAGAGCGCTAGACAAGAGTCGCCTGTTAAGGTTGCGCGGGAAAAGTCGGATAAACCGGCAGTGGCTAATCGGAAAGTCATCAAAAAAGAATTTACCGAAGCTTATCGCCTGTTGCGCCGGCCCTTAGTCACGGAAAAGTCGGTTAATTTAAGCTCGCTGCAAAATCAATATTCTTTCGCGGTGGCGCCTGAAGCTAGCAAGAACGAAGTGAAAAAAGTTATTCAGGATTTATACGGTGTGCGAGTGTTAAGAGTGAATATTTTAAATACCAAAGGCAAGAAACGGCGCGTGGGGAGGCATGAAGGATTTAAGCCCGGTTTTAAAAAAGCGATAGTGTTTTTACCAGAGGGAGAGAAGATAGAGGTAATTTCCAGATAGCTACAGACTACAGATAAGTACAGATATACAGATACATTTCCCCTCTTTTTAAAGAAGGGTTAGGCAGAGCTAAGCTCAGCTTTGGGAGATTTAAAAGAGCATTATTAGTCTAATAGAGCTTTCTTAAATCCCTCCCCACCTCCCTTTAAAAAGGGAGGAGTCGTATCCGTATATCCGTAAATAATCTGTAGTCCGTAGAGGATTCATGTTAAAGAAGTCCAACCCAACCAGTCCCGGCGTTCGCCAGCTAATTCGCATCAAGGCGGACTTAAGTAAAAAACGGCCAGAGAAAAAACTGGCGGGTTTTCTTTTTCGCTCCAATGGCCGAGGTGGCGGACGCATCACCACGCGCCATAAAGGCGGCGGTCATAAAAAATTGTATCGCTTAATTGATTTCAAACGCAATAAATTTAATGTTCCGGCCAGCGTGGCGGCCATTGAATACGATCCGAACCGCAATTGTTTTATCGCTTTGTTGAATTACCGTGACGGAGAGAAACGCTATATTATCGCGCCGGAAAGCCTTAAAGCCGGGGATGTTGTTATGAGCGGCGAGAACGCGGAATTAAAAATCGGCAATCGCCTGCCTTTGAGCAAAATTCCAGTCGGCACTCAAATTCATGATGTTGAATTGCGGCCGGGGAGCGGGGGAATTTTGGTCCGCTCGGCCGGTTCTTTTGCCCAAGTCTTGTCTACAGAAGGAAAATATGCTCAATTAAAGATGCCGTCTGGCGAAGTCAGGATGATTTTAATGGGAAGTTTGGCGACTATTGGGCAAGTGAGTAATTCGGAATTTGGCGTGAAGGTTTTAAGCAAGGCGGGACGCTCGCGTTGGTTGGGAAGGAGACCCACGGTTCGTGGCTCGGCGATGAATCCGGTTGACCATCCGCATGGCGGCGGCGAAGGTCGCGCGCCGATTGGCCTTAGGCGAGGTCCCAAGACGCCTTGGGGCAAGCAGGCGCTGGGCGTGAAGACGAGATTAAGAAAAAAACCGAGTCGGAAATTTATATTGCAGAGACGGAAATAGAACCGTACGGAATTACAGATAAATACGGATAAGTACAGATGGAATTCTTATCTGTAAAATCCGTACTAATTCGTAATTCCGTAAGGAAAAATCATGTCAAGATCACTAAAAAAAGGCCCGTTTGTTGATCCGCGATTATTGGCTAAAATTGCCAATTTAAAGCCGGGTGACAAAGCCATAATTAAAACTTGGTTCCGTTCTTCCGCTATTTCTCCAGAAATGGTCGGTTTTACTTTTGGTGTGCATAACGGCCGCGAACATGTTCCGGTTTTTGTCACGGAAGAAATGGTAGGCCATAAGCTTGGTGAATTTTCTCAAACTAGAAAATTTACTAAACATGGTGGTCGGATGCAGCGAGAAATTGAGGCGCAAAAAGCCTTGGCGGCGCAAGCCGCGCCGATCGTGGCCGCGCCGGAAACAGAGAAAAAGTAATAGCGGCACCAATACACGAATCGCACACGAATGTCACGAATTAATTAGTGTCATTCGTGCTAAATTAGTGAATTAGTGTCGGGTATGATGCAAGTTAAGGCCAGTTTAAACAATGTCAGAATGGCACCGCGAAAAGTAAGGTTGGTGGCTAATCTGATTAAAGGATTAAGCACGGCGCGCGCCAAAGCGCAGCTAACTTTTTTGGTTAAAAAACCGGCGCCGCTAATTTTAAAATTGGTGAATTCAGCGGTGGCTAACGCCAAGCATGATTTTGAAATTGAAGAAAATGATTTATTTATAAAAAGTATTGTGGTTGAAGCGGGTGCCACGTTAAGACGTTGGCTGCCCCGCGCTATGGGCCGGGCCAGCGCCATTCGGAAAAGGACTTGTCGCGTGAAGTTGATTTTAGATGAAGTAAAGCCGGGTTCGGTCAAAAAAAGAAAAATAATTAAGCCAGAAGTTTTGGAAAAAGAAGAAGTGGCGCAGGAAGTTGACCGGAGAGAAGAAAAAACAAAAGTTCTGGTAAAAGAAGCCGGCCCGAAGGGCGTTCCGCCGGCCAAGCCTCATAGCGCTTCCAGTGAAGCTAAATATAAAAATTTTTCACGCCAGACGATTGGTAATATTAAAAAGGTGTTTAGAAGGAAATCAATATAGTAGAAGCAAATTCACGCAAATAAAAATACACGCAAAGCTGAGCTTAGCTCTGCAAAAATCAACGCAAACCTTGCGTAAACTTGCGTATATGCCTTGCGTAAAGTAGCGTAATAACATGGGACAAAAAGTTAATCCGGTCGCTTTCCGTTTAGGGGGCACCCAAAATTGGAAATCACGCTGGTTTACCACTAAGAGATATCAGGAATTTTTAAAAGAGGATTATTTAATCCGGGATTTTTTGACGACTAAACTGACTAAAGCTGGCGTTGATAAGATTGAGATTGAGCGGTCGGCGAATTTTTTGTCGGTGATAATTGTCGCGGCCCGGCCCGGCTTAATTATTGGCCGAGGCGGATCAGGCGTTGAAGACTTGAAAAAGGAAATAAAATCTTTGTTGGCCAGAAAACTGAAGAAGGCTGTAAAAATGGATTTGCGTTTAACTATTGAAGAAGTGAAGGACGCGGAAATTAGAGCGTCGATTGTCGCTCAGGGCATCGCCGAGCAGATTGAAAAAAGATTACCTTTCAGGCGGGTGTTAAAACAGACAATAGAACGGGTGGCGCAGTCGCGCGACGTTCAAGGAGTAAAAATAATGATGGGCGGGAGGTTAGATGGCAATGAAATCGCTCGGCATGAATGGTTGCGCAAAGGCCGGATTCCCCTTCAGACTTTGCGGGCGGACATAGATTACGCGCAGGTGACGGCGTTCACGACTTATGGCACGGTTGGCATTAAAGTTTGGATATACAAGAAAGAGGAAGTGGTTAAAAAGAAAGAAGAGAAGAGGTAACCGTACGGAATTACAGATAAATACGGATAAGTACAGATGGAATTCTTTATCCGTAAAATCCGTACTAATCCGTAATTCCGTAAGGAAATACAATGAATCCAAAAAAAGTAAAACATCGAAAATGGCAAAAAGGGAATTCAGGCGGCATTTCTAAGGGCGGCAATGAATTAGCGTTTGGACTTTTTGGCTTAAAAGCCATGAGCACTTGTTGGATGACCGGACGGCAAATTGAAGCGGCGCGGCGCGCGATGACCAGACACATCAAGCGCGGCGGAAAGATTTGGTTGCGCATTTTTCCGGATAAACCCGTGACTAAAAAAGGCGCCGAGACTCCTATGGGCGGCGGCAAGGGAGCGGTGGAATATTATGTCGCGGTGATAAAGCCCGGTCGAATTTTATTTGAAATGGATGGAATAAGCGAAGCGGACGCGCGCGAGGCTTTGCGGTTAGCGGCGCATAAGTTGCCCATTAAAACAAAATTCGTTGTTAAGTAGAAGCAAAAAAACGCAAATAAAATACACGCAAAAATAAAAGCAAAGTTGACATAATAGCGTAAATTAGCGTTTAGGCCTTGCGTAAAGTAGCGCATAATAATATGAAAGCTAAAGAATTAAGACAGAGACCCAAAGAAGAGTTGGCCATGATAATCAAAGAGAGCCGAGAGAAACTCTGTTCTTTGCGCTTTGATTCGGCCGCTAAAAAGTTGAAAAAAACCGATGAGATAGGAAAATTAAAACGAGAAATAGCGCAGATACTAACCATACTCAATAATTAACGAATCTACGAATCTATGCGAATCAACAAATATGCAAATAAATTCGTAAATTCGTGAATTCGCAGATTCGCATAGATTCGTAGATTCGTAAAAATATATGCCCAAGAAACAATTAAAAGGAATAGTGATTTCAAACAAAATGCAAAAAACCGCGGTAGTGGCCGTGACGCGTCTTAAAGAACACCGGCTTTATAAAAAAAAGTATAAAGTAACAACCAAATACAGCGCTCATGACGAAAAAAATGAGTGTCAAATTGGCGATAAGGTGGTAATTCAAGAATGTAAGCCGATTTCTAAAAACAAAAGTTGGGTGGTTCTGAAAAAGATATAAGAACCGTACGGAATTACAGATAAATACAGATGCTATGGATAAAATTCAAATCCGTAAAATCCGTACCTATCCGTAATTCCGTAAGGAAATATTATGATTCAACCAAGGTCAATTTTAAAAGTAGCGGATAACAGCGGCGCCAAAAGTGTTCGGTGTTTTAAGGTTTTAGGCGGAACGCGCCGGCGTTGGGCGCAGCTGGGAGATGTTATTGTCTGCTCAGTTCAGACAGCCGAACCCCGCAAAGCGGTAAAAAAAGGCGAAGTGGTGAAAGCGGTTATTATTAGGCAAAGAAATCCCTTTCGGCGGCTGGACGGTTCTTACATTCGGTTTGACGATAACGCGGTAGTGCTGGTTGATGGCTTAGAGCCAAAAGGCGGCAGAATTTTTGGTCCGGTGGCGCGAGAATTAAGAAATAAGGGCTACACAACAATAATTTCGCTGGCGCCGGAAGTCGTTTGAACCGTACGGAATTACAGATAAATACAGATGCTACGGATAAAATTCAAATCCGTAAAATCCGTACCTATCCGTAATTCCGTAAGGAAAATTATGAAAATTAAGAAGAATGACCAGGTATTAATAATCGCAGGTAAAGATAAAGGCAAAAAGGGCAAGGTGCTTGAAGTTTTAGCGTCGGCTCAAAAGGTAGTGGTGGAGAATATAAATATGGCCAAGAAGCATCGGCGGCCGCGCAAACAAAATGAAAAAGGCCAAATCGTCCAGGTGCCCAGACCTTTACATGTTTCTGATGTTAAGTTAATCTGTCCGAAGTGCGGCGAGGCTTCACGGACGGGATATAAATTAACGGAGGCGGAAAAATTTAGGATTTGTAAAAAATGTGGACAAGAAATATAGGCATCGTACGGAATTACAGATAAGATTCTATATCCGTAAAATCCGTACTAATCTGTAATTCCGTAAGGAAATAATATGAATCGACTTCAAGAAAAATATTTAAAAGAAGTTATTCCGGCGATGAAAGAAAAATTCGGTTATCGGAATGATTTAGCTGTGCCTAAAATTTTGAAGGTAACAATAAATTCGGGGGTGGGAAGATTCAAGCAAGATCAAAAAATTGTGGATGAAATTGCTAATGATATAACGCAAATCGCCGGCCAAAAAGCGGTGTTTACTTTGGCAAAAAAAGCGATCGCATCTTTTAAGACGCGCCAGGGCCAAGCGGTTGGCCTTAAAGTTTCGTTGCGCGGCCGGCGCCTGTATGATTTTTTAGACCGTTTAATTAGTTTAGCCCTACCGCGAACACGTGATTTTCGGGGGCTGGCGGTCAAAGCGGTTGATGACAAAGGCAATTTAAATATCGGGATAAAAGAGCAGATAATTTTTCCGGAGATTTCTCACGAAAACGTTAAAACTATTTTTGGACTGGAAGTTTGCGTAACCACGAACGCTAAGAATCAAAAGGAAGGCATAGAACTTTTTAAATTGTTGGGGTTTCCCATAAAATAGAAGCAAATAAACGCAAATAAAATTACGCAAAAAAACGCAAAATTTTTTATAATCAAGATTAATTTTGCATAAACTTGCGTTTAGGTCTTGCGTAAAGTAGCGTATAAAATATGGCGACTGAAGCGCAAATCGCAAAATCAAAAAAGAAACCAAAGTTTTCCAGTCGCAAAACTCGGCGGTGTTTTCGCTGTGGCCGGAAAAGGGGCTATATGAGAGCGTTTGACTTATGCCGAATTTGTTTCCGAGAGATGGCGAACCGCGGAGAAATACCCGGAATTAAAAAATCAAGCTGGTAGTATAAAAATTAAAAATGTAAAATGTAAATCTCAAAATGACAATGTAAAATTTAAAATAAATCCCGCTCGCTACGGCGAGCGGGATACCAAAATTTTGCATTTTGATTTTTAAACTTTGAATTATTATCATGGATCCAATCGCAGATTTATTAGTCAGGATAAAAAACGCGCAAGCGGCTGGCCGCGAAACGACGGAGGCGCCTTTTTCCAATGTGAAAATGGCGGTGGTTAAAATTTTAGCAGCTAAAAGCTTTATTGAAGGCGTTGAAAAAAAAGGAGTTAAGAATAAAGAGAAACTGGAAATAAAATTAAAATATGACCAAGGAATTGGCGCGATTGCGGGAATTAAAAGGGTTAGCCGACCGGGGCAGCGCCGATATTCCTCTTCATCAAAATTGAGGCCGAGCAAGCAAGGTTATGGTCTAATGATTATTTCAACTTCGCAAGGTATAATGAGCGGCCAGGATGCCAAAAAGAAAAAAATCGGCGGGGAAGTATTGTGTGAAATTTGGTAACGGTTGCTCGGCGTCCGCTTCGAAAAATATACTCGGATAGCGGCTTTCAAAAACATAAAATTTCCCCAGCGTGGAAATTTTACTCGCCAGTTTTACTCGCTCTTTTCCGCTGGCGCGGAAAAACCGTGCCCGCTCGCAAAACTGAGCATTTTGAAAAGCCGCTATCCTCGTATAGGTATAATATTAAATTCGCAGTTTGTAGAAAAATATGTCAAAGATAGGCAAACAACCAGTTTTAATATTGGAAGGCGTGACCGTAAAAATAGACGGTAGCTTAGTCTTGGTTAAGGGACCAAAAGGCGAGCTAAGACGGGAGATGGTCAGGGAAATAAAAGCAGAAATGAAAGAAAATGAAGTGATTGTTAGCGTGGCCAAACAGACAAAGCGCAGCGCGGCTCTTTGGGGCTTGACGCGTATGTTGATTGCCAATATGATTGAGGGCGTAAAAAATGGTTTTGAAAAGAAACTGGAAATAGAAGGAGTTGGCTATAAAGTTGCCCTGCAGGGAAATAATTTGGTATTGAACTTAGGATTTTCCCATCCGGTAGAAGTCAAGGCGGTTCCGGGCATAACTTTTAAAGTGGATAAAAATATCATTATAATTTCCGGTATTGATAAAGAGGCGGTGGGGCAGACGGCGGCCAATATTAGAAAAATTAAAAAACCCGAGCCTTACAAGGGTAAAGGCATCCATTATTTGGGGGAAATTATTAAAAGAAAGGCTGGCAAGAAAGCGGTGAAAGGAGGTTTTTAGAGCTCACGAATCTACGAATAATGCGAAGCTACGAATATGCAAATAAACAAATTCGCAGATTCGCGAATTCGCTGATTCGCATAGATTTGTAGATTCGTAAAAATATGGATAATTTAAAATTTAAAAGAATAAAAAGACGATTTCGGGCGCGGCGCGTTCGATCTAAAATTTTCGGTAGCGCCCAGCGTCCGAGGCTTTGCGTTTTTCGCAGTAATCAGCATATCTACGCGCAACTAATTGATGATAAAAGAGGTGTAACGGTGATTAGCGCCAGCGATTTGAATTTGAAAAAAACAGATAAAAAAGCTAAAATGGATTTGGCTAAAATGGTTGGGTTGGCCTTAGCGGAAAAGTCAGGAAAATTAAAAATAGATAAAGTCGTTTTTGATAAAGGTGCCTATAAATATCATGGTATTATAAAAGCCTTGGCCGAAGGCGCCAGAGAAGGAGGACTAAAATTCTAAATTAAAAATGGAAAATGAAAGTGTCGCTTCGCGACGATTTATAAAAATAAATTCCGCGTAGCGGAATACCAAAATTTTGATTTTTGATATTTAAATTTTTAATTTGAGCGAAGCGAATATGGCCAGACCAATGAGGAATCAACGAGGCAGACAAAGAAATGAAAGAGAAAAATCTGAATACGATCAGAAGGTTTTGGATATGGCCCGTGTGACTCGCGTGGTGGCGGGTGGCCGGCGTTTTAGTTTTCGGGCAACTGTGGGATTGGGAAATAAGAAAGGCAAAATCGGCATTGGCATTGGCAAAGGACTGGATGTTTCGCAGGCCGTGGATAAGGCCGTGGCGGAGGCCAAAAAGAATATGATAGTGATAGTTTTAAAGGGCGGCACGATTCCTCACGAAGTTGAGGCTAAATATTCTTCCGCTAAGGTATTTTTGAAGCCGGCGTCTTTAGGCAACGGGCTGGTGGCCGGCGGAGCAACACGGATAATTTGTAGCTTGGCCGGAATTGAAAATATTACCGCTAAAATTATAAGCAAATCAACGAATAAGTTAAATAACGCTAAGGCGACGCTGGAAGCATTGAAGAAACTTAAGAGTCAACGAGTCAACGAATAATGCGAATCAACAAATCTGCGAATAAATTCGCGAATTTGCAGATTCGCATAGATTTGTAGATTCGTAAAGATAATGCAGCTACATCAAATTTCCAAGAATAAATCTAATAAAATTAGCAAGCGTGTGGGCCGTGGCGGCAAGCGGGGCACTTTTTCTGGCCGAGGCGTTAAAGGCCAAAAATCAAGGTCCGGCCGAAAATTGCGTCCGGAATGGCGGGATGCTTTAAAAAGTCTCCCTAAAAAGCGCGGTTATAAATTTAAAAGCAAACAAATTAAGCCGGCGATCGTGAGCTTAAAAAGCTTAAATCGGGTTTTTAACGGCGGCGAAATAATCACGCTTGATCTTTTGCGGCAAAAAGGACTGGTGCCAAAAAGCGCTAATCGTCGAGCCAGCGTTAAGATTTTAGGATCGCAAGGTTTAATTAAAAAATTGGATTTTAAGGGTATGGCTTTTTCGGCCAGCGCGAAAAATGCTATTATAAAAGCAGGCGG
>JAHKAK010000096.1 GCA_018826025.1 Patescibacteria group bacterium | reverse complement strand
CATTGATTACTTGTTTGGTATTGTTTTGGCTGGGCACAAGCATTATTAAAGGCTTTGCGCTAACGCTGGCAATTGGAATTTTGATCAGTATGTTTTCGGCAATATTCGTGACACGAAACTTTTTGAAATTATTTGTGAGCGAGAGAATGGAAAAGAGATTGTGGTGGTTTGGAGTAAAGAAAGTTAAAAATTAAAAATGAAAAGTTAAAAATTATTGTATGCGCTGCGCGCATTTATTAAATTAATGTCGCGTAGCGATACCAAAATTTTCCATTTTGAGATTTACATTTTACATTTATGATAAATGTTGTCGGCAAGAGAAAAATATTTTATACTTTTTCCGCTCTGCTGATCGGGGCGGGCATTTTTAGCATAGCCTTTTGGGGTTTGCATTTTGGCATTGATTTTCGGGGTGGCTCATTAATTGAAGTGGAATTTTTTCAAGCCAGGCCCGAAGTAAAAACGGTAAAAGATAATTTAGTTGGTTTAAATCTGGGCGACGTGGCGATTCAGCCAACGGGCGAGCGAGGCTTGATGATCCGCCTGAAAGACTTAGATGAAACAACGCACCAGCAAGTTTTGCAATCGTTAAATTCTTTGGGAGAGCTGGAAGAGAAAAAATTTGATTCTATCGGACCGGTAGTGGGCGAAGAATTAAAAAGCCGGGCGTATTTGGCGATTATTACGGTGCTGTTTTTAATCGTTATTTATATCGCCTTTGCTTTCCGCAAGGTGTCTCGCCCCGTGGCCTCCTGGAAATATGGCTTGGCCGCTATTATCGCGTTGTTCCACGATATCTTTATTCCGACCGGCATTTTCTCAATTTTGGGACATTATTTGGGTGTGGAAATTGACTTATTGTTTGTGACCGGCCTTTTAACGATTTTGGGTTTTTCGGTCCATGATACTATTGTGGTTTTTGACCGGATTCGCGAAAACCTGCGCAAGGGAGTGGGGAGTAATTTTGAGGATACGGTTAACATTAGCGTTAACCAAACCATAACCCGTTCCATTAACACTTCCCTGGCCGTCTTTTTAGCTTTGTTGGCTATTTTTATTTTCGGCGGTGAAAGCGTACAATATTTTTCGTTGCTGCTGATAATCGGCGTGTTTTTTGGCACTTACTCTTCAATTTTTGTAGCCAGCTCCCTGCTGGTTTCCTGGGAAGCCTGGCGGCAGAAAAGGATAGTGAGAAAATTGGAGAGATAATATTCGTTATTAGAAATTTGTCATTGCCATTTTTTGTATATTGTTTCGGCTTAGCCTTACAGTGTCGGATTAAGAAAGATTTCGTAAATGATTTGACATATCTATTGTCTCGTGCTATATTAGAAATACTATATTTTATACCGCGCTCCGGAGGAGCCGGAATTTAATGCATAATATCTTAAATTTAGTCAACGAAGCTCTGCAAAATATTCCTAATAACCGCACCAAAGAGGTGATTTCGCGGCGTTTTGGGCTGCAAGACGGCCGGCGCCATACTCTGGAAGCCATTGGCCAGAGTCATGGCATCACGCGCGAGCGGGTGCGCCAAATTGAGGAAGGGGGCTTAAACGCTTTAAAACAGGCTAAAATCATAGATAAATTTCAGCCGGTTTTTAAGACTATTAATGAGCACTTAAAAGATCACGGCGAATTCAAAAAGGAGCATAAACTCTATGATGATTTGACGTATATTTGTTTCCCGGTTAAAGAGATTGAACAGATGAAAAAAGAAGGTGGTTTGGCGGAACTGGAAAAACGCCAATCGGCTTTTTATTTCATCATGTCACTGGGTGGTGATTTTGATCGTTTACCGGAGAACGACTATTTTTATTCCGCTTGGACTAATAATAAAAATTCTGTCAAAGCGGCCAAAAAAACCGTTGACTCCCTGATTAAACACTTAGACAGCAAAAAACAAGTTTTTACCCGTGAGGAATTGCTGGCCGCGGCCGGCGGTCTTTTTCCGGAGCTGTCTGCCAGGGCCATCCATTCCTATATTGATGTTTCCAAACACATTGAGCAAAATAGTTTAGGGAACTTTGGTTTGATTCACTGGCCGGAAATCAGTCCGCGTGGCGTTAAGGATAAAGCCTACATTATTTTAAAGAGCGTGGGCAAACCACTGCATTTTTCCGAGGTGACAGCGGAGATTAATAAAGTTCTGCCGTCCAGCCGCCAAGCTTATGTGCAGACCGTACACAATGAATTAATAAAAGATAAGCGTTTTGTTTTGGTGGGCCGCGGGCTTTACGCTTTAACCGAATGGGGTTATGAGCCGGGCACGGTAGTTCAAACTATCGCGCAAATTTTGAAAAAGGAAGGCCACCCGATGAGCAAGGAAGAAATCGTCAAGAAAGTTTTAGAAAAAAGAATGGTGAAAGAGAACACGGTTTTAATTAATTTGCAGAACCGCAAAATCTTTGACCGTGTGGGCGACGGCGCCTATACCTTGAAAAAGTAACTATTTTTAACCGCCCCGCTTATTGCGGGGCGGTTTATTTTTTAGTATAATATGAACAACCGCGAATCAAACGCCAATCGGCGCGAATTTTAACTTTAATATAGCTCGGGATTATTTTACATATTCATAAATTCACGGGTATATTCGTGTAAACCCCGTTAGAAGTTTTATATATACCGTTAAAATGAGTCGCGAACGATTTGTGGCTACATTTATTAATTAATAGTGTACGCGTACGGCCGAACTTCTAACTGGGGTAAATTTGTGAATATTAGCGAGCTTTAGTTTTTTAAAATATAAAATATAATGGAGGAGATTTTAAATAATTATTTTAAATTTTTGGATATTTTTTTCGGGGTTGCTTGGATATGGCTGCCGGTTATTTTGGCAGTTATTTTTTTTGAAAGTTGGCTGTATTATATTTATCGTTGGCATTGGCGGCAGCTGGATTGGATCTTATTGGAGGTGCGGCCTCCAAAAGAAATGGAAAGCTCGCCCAAGAACATGGAGCAGATATTTGCCGGACTTTGGGGCGTTATCGGCACGGTTGGTTATAAATATGAAAAATACATTAAGGGCGTGATGCAGGATTATTTCAGTTTTGAGTTGGTTGGCTATAACGGTGAAGCTCATTTTTATTTGCGGATCTTGAAAAAGTTTCGTAATTTAGTGGAAGCACAAGTTTATTCGCAATATCCGCAGGCGGAAATTCGCGAAGTTCCGGATTACGTTTGGAATGTGCCAGCGGATATTCCCAATAAAAATTGGAATTTATGGGGATGCCGTTTAACGATGATCAGAGATAGCGCCTATCCTATTAGAACCTATGTTGAGTTGATGGATGTGGCTAAGACCGACCAGCCGTTTTTTGATCCCCTATCCGGTTTAATGGAAGTTTTTGGCAAGTTAAGACAAGGCGAACAAATCTGGCTGCAAATTCTTTTTCGGCCAGTGCCGGATGACTGGCAGAAAAAAGCCCGCGCCGTGGCTGATAAATTATTGGGTAAAAAAGAAACGCCGCCGCCAGAAAGTTTATTCGCGATGGATCGGCGCACTTGGTTTGAATCAATCTATGACGCGCTTTACGCCATCATTACCGGTAATCCCGCGCCACTGCGCGCCACAGATAAAAAAGACGAAAAGTACAGTGGGGCCCTGCATCTTTCACCGGGAGAAAAAGCGATTATTGAAGGCATTGAACTTAAATCCAGCAAGAAGGGTTTTGACGCCAAGATCAACTTTGTTTATATTGGCCGGGCCAATATTTTTACTATGGCTAATGTTTCCGCTCCTTTGGGCGTTATTATGCAAATCGCGAATTTGAATATGAATAGTTTCCGGCCCGACCCCAAGTTGACCACCAAGGCTAATTATTTTTTTGCTAAAGCGCGCAAGGCTTATAAACAAAGAGTGCTGATGAGAATGATGCGTGCGCGGTCGTTTTGGGAAAAGGGTTATATTTTGAATATTGAGGAATTAGCCACGCTGTTTCACTTCCCGACGATTGGCGTTAAGGGCCCGATGACACCGTACATTGAAGTTAAGAAAGGCAGCGCGCCGGTGGACCTGCCCATGGAGTAAAATTCACTCGGAAATCGGTTTTGAAATCGTAAAATTTTCCCCAGCGAGGAAAATTTTACTCGCCAAAATTGCTCGCTCTCCGCCCGAGGCGGAACCGTGTCCGCTCGCAATTTTGAGCGTTTTAAAACCGAAATCCTCGCTTAGGGTTTTAATGCGATTCGTAATTTGTAGAAAATAATAAAAATGGCAGAACAAATAACCTTAATTGGCGAGACGGATTTCCGCAATCAAAAGCGGCGGTTTGGCATTAAGCCGGGCGACCGGCAGCGTCATGTTTACGTGGTCGGAAAAACCGGCACCGGCAAAACGACGTTGCTGGAAAATATGGCCAAGCAAGATATTCAGGCGGGCTTGGGAGTGGCCATTGTGGATCCGCACGGCGAATTTGCCGAAAAAATGATTGACTTTGTGCCCTCCAGCCGGGTTAACGATGTTATTTATTTTAATCCGGCTGATACCGAATTTCCCATGGCTTTTAATGTTATGGAAAAAGTGGACGCCGAGCATCGGCACTTAGTGGCGTCGGGGCTGGTTGGCGTGTTCAAAAAAATCTGGGCGGAGAGTTGGGGGCCGCGGCTGGAATATGTTTTGCGCAATGCCGTTTTGGCGTTGTTGGAATATCCCGGCTCAACATTGCTGGGCATTATGCGCTTGCTCGTTGACAAAGAATACCGCGCCAGAGTAATGGAAAAAGTGAAAGACCCGGTGGTTAAAAGTTTTTGGGTGGATGAGTTTTCCAAGTATAAGGGCAATTTTGAGGTGGAGGCGATTTCGCCAATTCAAAATAAAGTCGGGCAATTTTTAACCAATCCGATGATTAGGAATATTGTCGGTCAAACTAAATCTACTATTGACTTGCGCCGGGCCATGGATGAGGGCAAGATTTTAATAATGAATTTATCCAAAGGCCTGATCGGCGAAGATGCTTCGGCTTTGCTTGGCGCGATGATGATAACCAAGCTTCAATTGGCCGCGATGTCGCGCGTTGATATGCCCGAAAGCGAACGCCGCAATTTTTATTTATACGTTGACGAATTCCAGAACTTTGCCACAGACAGCTTTGCCAATATTTTATCGGAAGCCAGAAAATATCGTTTAAATTTAACGCTGGCGCATCAATATATCGGCCAGCTGATAACGGATAACTCCACGCGGGTGAAGGACGCGGTTTTCGGGAACGTGGGGACGATGATTATTTTTCGCGTGGGCGCGGAGGACGCGGAGTTTTTGGAAAAAGAATTTTCGCCCGAGTTCATGGCCCCTGATTTGGTAGGCTTGGGCTTCGCGCAGGTTTATTTAAAATTAATGATTGACGGGTTTTCTTCCCGACCTTTTTCAGCCACGACTTTGTCGCCCATCGTGCGCGAGGAAAAAAGCAGTCGGGAGAAAATTATTAAAGTTTCGCGCGAGCGCTATGGCGGTCTGGCGCGTCATGAAGTGGAAGAAAAAATCGCGCGCTGGAGCGGAATGATGGAAGAGGAAGGCGGACAGCGCGAAAACCGTAGGACGGCCAATTCAAGGGGCGGTGAGTCGTTTTCGGCCTTGCCGCCAAAATCGCGGGGGCAAGATAGAAGGATGGAAAAGCCGCTGGGGGCGGTGTATATTGACAAGTGTTATGAATGCGGCAAAAAAGTGGAATTAAATTTTAAACCCGATGGCGTCCGTCCTGTTTATTGTAAAGATTGTTTGATAAAAGTCCGCGCGCAGGCACCAACCGCCCAGCCGAAACAAAGAATAGAGGCGCCGAAAAAAATAGTCAGTGAACCGGTAGTTAGAGAAACCGGTTCGGCTATTTCTTTGAGCGAAGCCACGGGCCGCAAAGCGCCACCAACGTCAAGGTCAGAAGCCCCGAAACCAATGGAAAGAAAACAGCGCCGCGAGCCGGACCTGTCGGAATTGCGCAATGCGTTGAGCGAGGTTGTGGGACCCGCTGTGCCCCGTGACAAGACTAATGCGTTGGTTAACCAACCGTCAATTTCCAGGGCTGTGCCGCCGACTTCACCCACGCCTCAAGTCACGGCAGAGGAAGTTAAAGAATTAAAACCCGGCGAAACAGCAGAGCTGTAGATAAGTGATAAGTGATAAGTGATAAGTGATAAGTGATAAGCAAATTCAGTGCAAAAAATCCCGCAAGAAGCGGGATTTTTTGCACTGAAATAAGTTGGAAGTTTAATGTCCCCGATTATTTGCGATCGCACGCAATTGGGGGTATTTAATTAGAGAAATAAAGCAGAGTAAAAGTCTTATTTATTCACTCTCCCCGAGTACTCGCCGGTTTGCGTGTTGACTTCAATAATGTCGCCTTCGTTAACGAATAGGGGAGCTGAGACCATGGCGTTGGTTTCAATTTTCACGGCTTTGTTGCCGCCTTGCGCCGTGTTGCCTTTTATTGACGGGGGAGCCTCAACAACTTTAAATTGCATTTTAATCGGCAAGTTAACATTGATAATTTTTTCTTTAAAAGAGACCACTTCCACTTCCGAGTTTGATTTTAAAAATTTAGTTTGTTCGCCAATGGCTGACGGAGGCAATTCAAAACGGGCGGAGGGATTATTTAATTCGCAAAACATGAATTTGTCGCGGTGCGCGTATAAAAACTTAACTTTTTTGTAATCAATGGCCGCCTCTTGAAAGCTATCGGTTTGCTGGAAATTGCGGTTGAGCACCTTGCCAGTCAGCATATTTTTAATTTTAGTTTGGGCCACGGGCTTGCGTTGTTGCATGCGCATAAAGCCAAATTCCAAAACCTCGTATGGCTCGTTGTCCATTACGAAAAAAACGCCGGGTTTGAGTTCGTTGTAGTTGATCATGATTTTATTGGTGTCATCCTGACTCCGCGTAGCGGGGAAGGATCCTTCAATTTTGACGGAGACAGGCAGAAAATTATAGATTCTTCGCCCCGCTCAGAATGACAAGGGTAGATTAACAATTAAAAAATGCCCGCGAGCATCTATTTCTTTTATACTACGATTTTAAAAATTTGCCAAGAGGGGAGTTGTGCGGTAAAACTATCGTATGCCAGATAGTAGGAAAAAACGAGTTTTTATTGGGCTTTCCGGCGGCGTGGATTCGGCGGTGGCCGCGGCGCTGCTGAAACAACAGGGCTAT
>JAHKAK010000095.1 GCA_018826025.1 Patescibacteria group bacterium | reverse complement strand
TCCGGGCAGTATTATTGTCAGGCAACGCGGCACCAAATTCTTGCCGGGCAAAAATGTCAAGCGCGGCAATGACGATACCCTTTATTCCATAGCCAAAGGCATCGTTAAGTTTACCACCAAAAAAATCACCAATTTTACCGGTGCGCAAAAAATGGCAAAGGTGGTTAATGTGGTGGCAGGAAAGTAAATATTCAATGTTCTTAACAGAAAGGAGGGACAGACGTGGGAAATAAATTTGATGCGGGCGAACTAGAAAATATCCAAAAAATGTTTGGAGGGATAGCCCGAGGATGTTGTGGCCACCCCATGACCGAAAAAGCACAGTTATTTTTCAGTTACTTATCAACGCGAACTGAACTTCGATTGTCCTTTGATACCAACCAAGTTTGCGTTTTTCACCAAGCAGACAACGGAGCAGGGACGACAGCAACTTATGAAGTTGTCATCTCCAATGTTGAGAATGTGCAATATGGCAATTGGGCAAGCTATGGTCCGGGGATCGAATTTCAGAAAAAAGACGGCGGTTTAATACGCGTTTTCGCCAGCGGAAAAATCCGAGTTGAAGCCTAAAACGTTCTCTGCCACAAGGCCTTTTATGGGGCCTTGTTTTTTAAAAATATAAATCTCCCCTAACCCCTCCTAAAGGAGGGGGGACTCCTCCCTTTTCGTAAAGGGAGGTGGGGAGGGATTTAGTTAGCTCTCTAGTAAAGTATCGCCCCCTTAAATCCAGCCTAACCCTCTTTTGCGAAAAGAGGGAAATGAATCCGAATTCTTGATATTCGTTTTTAATTCGTGCCATTAGTGATTACTACATATCGCCGCCTTAATAAACTCCCTAAACAAAGGATGCGGCGCCAGGGGGCGCGATTTGAATTCCGGATGGAATTGCGTAGCCACAAAAAACGGATGGTTTTTCAGCTCTATAATTTCCACTAAATCCCGCTCGGGATTAACGCCGGAAACTACTAACCCGTTTTTAACCAGCAAATCGCGGTATTCATTATTTAGTTCGTAGCGGTGACGGTGTCGTTCGGAAATCAATTCCCGGCCATACGCTTTGGCGGCTTTGGTGCCGGGCACCAAACGACAATAATAAGCGCCCAAGCGCATCGTCCCGCCATAACGGTTATCCTTTAATACGGCTTTTTGTTCCAGCATCAGATCAATCACGGGGTTAGGCGTGTTTTTGTCAATTTCGGTCGTATGGGCTTTGGATAAGCCGCAAACGTGGCGAGCAAACTCAAGGCAAGCCAACTGCATGCCGTAGCACAGCCCAAAATACGGGATTTTATTTTTCCGGCAATATTCTATGGCTTTTATTTTGCCCTCTACTCCCCGCGAGCCAAAACCGCCCGGAACGATTATGCCATCATATTTTTTCAGATCTTTTAGTGTCTTAGAATTTTTTTCGAATACCTCGGAATTTATCCAGGTGATCTCCGGCTTTCTTTTATGAAAAAAAGTCGCGTGCTTAATGGCTTCAATAACCGAAAGATAGGCGTCGGACAGAACAAAATCGCCCGTGCCAAAATATTTTCCCACAATGCCGATTTTTACCGGCTGTTTGGCGCCTTTAATGGCTCTCAATAGCTTTGCCCAATCTTGTAAATTAGATTTGCGCGGTTTTAACTTTAATTTTTTTAAAATCAAACTGCTTAATTTATCTTTTTCAAAATTAAGCGGTATCTCGTAGATCGTTTCAATATCCGGCGCGGAGATAACGTCCTCTTGGCGCATATTACAATTTAATGCGATTTTCTCTTTACGCTTGCCGTCCAGCGGCGCGGTCGAACGCGCTAAAATAATATCAGGTTGGATACCGGCCGAATTCAGCGTGCGCACGGCATATTGCGTGGGCTTGGTTTTCATCTCACCAATTTTGCTGGGAATTGGCAAATAGCTGACCAGTACGAACAGCACATCCAGCGGATATTTTAATTTCAGCATGCGCGCCGCCTCCAAAAATAAAATATTTTGGTATTCACCCACCGTGCCGCCAATTTCTATGGTGATAAAATCAGCTTTAGCTTTTTTGACCGATTTTTCAATGCGATCAATGACTTCCAGCGGAATATGCGGCACCACTTCAACGCACCGGCCGCCATAATCCATATTGCGCTCGCGGCGGATCACCGTCTCATAGACGCTACCCGTGGTCATATAATTTATTGCCGGCAAATCAACGCCTAAAAATCGCTCGTAATTTCCCATGTCTTGGTCGCATTCCGTGCCTTCGTTCAAAACAAAAACCTCACCGTGTTCGGTGGGGTTCATTGTTCCCGCATCAACATTGACATACGGATCGATTTTTATGGCGGTCACTTTAAAGCCGCGCGACTGCAAAATCTTGCCAATGGAAGCCGTAGCCACGCCTTTGCCCACGCCCGACATCACGCCGCCCGCCACAAAAATATATTTTGCCATACAAGCAAAAAATCACCGTAAAATTCTAGGGCTTAACGGAGGTTGCAAGCCGCAAAATTTTATGGAAATTCATTTTATATCAGATCATCTTCCTCTTCTTTGCCACTTTCGCCGGCCTGCTCAATCACAATAAGTTTTATCTTCGCTTCCAGGCCATGCTCCATTTCCAAGACAATTTCGTGCTCCCCTGTTGTTTTAATGGACTCGGCCATTTTTAAATTATTCTTAGTAATCTCAAAGCCCTTCTCTTGCAAGAATTTAGTTATTTTAAGCGGAGTTAAAGATCCGTAAAGCTTGCCCTTGGCATCCGCTTTGACGATTATCTCAAATTCCTGACCGTCAATTTGCGTCGCAATCTCTTCCTGTGCCTTCAAATCTGCTTCCGCTTTTCGCGCTAAATCGGCTTTTAATATTTCCAACTGCGCCAAGGCCGCTTCCGTAGCCGGCTTAGCTAAGCCGTTAGCCAACAGAAAATTTCGGGCATAGCCATCCGCCACTTCCTTAACTTCATTTATTTTGCCCACTTTTGGGACATCTTGAGAAAGGATAACCTTCATGACATTCTCTACGGATTACAGATTATTTACGGATATACGGATACCCCACCTCCCTTTTTAAAGGGAGGTGGGGAGGGATTTAAGAAAGCTCTATCAGACTAATAATGCTCTCTTAAATCTCCCCCGTAAAGGGGCGTGGCCCCCACGGGGCTACAGCCTTAACCCCCGCCCACCAAAGCCGATAATGATTAGAGGGAATCTATAAATTACCTATATTTATAGTCCCTAAATTATATTCCGACTAATCAACGCGGGTTTTACGGCGGGCGGGCCTCTTTACGAAAGAGAGGGAATGCATCTGTATATCTGTACTTATCTGTAATCGGTAGTTGTTTTCTTTGCGCACTGTATCGTGCTTAACGATTTATAATTTATTCTATTTTACACCAATCTCTTACCTTTTGGCAATATCATTTTTTTACTTTAATAGCTCCAATGCTTTATCCAGCTGCGGATCCAACCCATTATTAAAATCCTCAACCGTAAAATCAACATTCACGTCCGGCTCCAGCCCGTCATCCATAATGGAATGCCCCGAAGGCGTGAGCCATTTGGCTACCGTTATTTTAAGCGAGGTGCCGCCGGGCATTTGTTCTAATTCCTGCACCGAGCCCTTGCCAAAACTTTTTTCGCCTACCAGTTTATTTCTTTTATTATCCCGCAAGGCGCCGGCTAAAATTTCCGAAGCTGAAGCAGAGCCCTGATTAATTAAAATAACAGCAGGATAAGAACCCAATTTATTAATTCCTCTGCTTTTATGCTCTTTCTTTTTCCCATTGCCATAATCTTCTGTCACCACAACCTGATCTGAAGTTAAAAACCAGCTGGCAATATCCACCGCCGATTCCAAATATCCGCCGGGATTATTGCGTAAATCCAAAATAATGCCGCTGGCTTTGGAAGTTAAGATTTCCTGAGCGGCTTTTTGAAATTCAAGGTAGGAATTATCGGTAAAATGATACAGGGCCAAATAGGCAATATCTTTCTCGCCAACCGGCTTCATTTCCAGTTTGACCACCGGAATATTAATAACCGCTCTAATAATTTTAAATTCTTTAGTCTCCGACCAGCCATCACGCGCAATAGTTAATAAAACTTCCGTGCCTTTGGGCCCGCGAATCAGATTGACCGCTTCGTCTATTGTCAAACCAGCGGTTATTTTTTCTCCAACTTTCAAAATCTTATCTCCGGCTTTCAATCCTGCCTTCATCGCCGGTGATTCAGCCAAAGGCGAAATAACGGTGACCATGCCTTTTCGCATTCCCACTTCCGCGCCAATGCCTTCCAGATTCCCTTGTAACGACTGGGAAAAATCTTTATTTTCTTCCGGCGTCATAAAGATAGTGTAAGGATCTTCTAGGGAGCTCAGCATTCCGGCAATGGCGCCATAAACCATTTTTTGATAATCGAGCTTCGCGCGATTAACGAATTTTTCCTGAACACGAACCCAAGTATCCCAAAATATATCAAAATCCACCGCCGACACTTTATTTTGTTCTAAATTTTGCAGCCCGATTACCCTTTCAATCGCCGGCCGATTATTTTGGCCATACCAATAACCACCGCTGAAACTAGCAGCAATTAAAATAAGTCCAATAATTAAATAAAGTATCTTTTTCATTATTTTTTAAACTTTTTTGATTTTTATCGCCATTTCCAAAAATATTTAATCGCGCTAGCAATATGGATCCAAGTATATTTATTAAAAAATAGATCCGCTAAACCGCTCGTTTTTTTGCTTAATCGGCCATGATAATGATGCATCTTAGCTTCGGGGAGATAAACCACCCTCCAACCTTTAGCCAAAAATCGGCGACACCAATCCGTATCTTCAAAATATAAAAAAAATCGCTCGTCCATTAAGCCAACTTCTTCCAGGGCTTGGCGCCTAACCATTAAAGCTGCTCCCATTAAACTATCCACTTCCCTGATACTCTGACGATCAAAATCTTTCATGGTAAACCGAGCTAGTTCTTTTTCCCCCCACTTTGTCCTGCCCAATAATGTCCGGCGGCAGATAATTGTCCACAACCGATATAATCGGAAACAAGACTCTTGAATTGTCCCGTTAAAGTTCAAGAGCTGAGGGCCAAGCAACCCAATTTTATGATTAGCCGCCAAATAATCAATCATTTTCTTTAAAGATTCTTTCTCAGCTAAAATATCCGCGTTTAAAATCAGCCGATACTCGCCTGTGGCTTCGCGTAAACCAATATTCACTATTTTAGCATAACCGGTGTTTTTCTTAAATGGGAAAAATCTAACGTTCGGCCAGTGGCTTTTTATCATCTCTTCCGTTTCGTCCTGGGCTTCAGAGTCCAACACTAAAATTTCATGCTCCAAACCACAAACAGCTTCTTTTACTGACTTCAAACAAAGATTTAACAGCTCTGGCGTTTTATAATGAGTGATAATGATGGAAAGTTTCATTATTCAACTACTAATACGTATTTATTGCTAATGTACGAAACGAATTGAATTTTAATATCTTCGTACCAAATTAGTATTTAGTAGTCCGTTAGCCTAATTAAATATATTCTTACACGCCTCCTGAATTTTGGAAAAATTATCGCCCTGGGGCAAGAGAATATAAGCGCCGCTCTCGGCGTGTCCGGCCGTTAGCAGGCCTTCGCCTGTTGTATCAAAAATCTTATGAATAATAAGCTGGGTCTTTAAATTATCGGCTAAAGCAATCAATTTTTTAAAATCATTAAGATCCATATCCGTGCGTACATTGCGCCCTAAAGAGTCCATAATTTGAAAAAGTTTTATTGGATTAGCTAAAATTCCCAGAGACAGCGCCTTGTCTTTTATGGCTGCCAAAACTATTTGTTGCCGGCGCAACCGATCAAAATCACTGGTAGAATATCTGGCCCGAACAAAATAAAGCGCGGTGTTGCCGTCCAAAAGAGAAGCGCCAGCGGGAATTTCAAAAACCCATTTTTGTTTTTCCACAACCCCATCAGTAGTAGTCGCTGTTTCAGTCTTAATATGAAAAGCCCAAGATTCTCCGGCATCACCGCCATTTGTCCACTGCTGGTCTTCAACCAAAGGATTATTTAATTCCACGGCCACGCCGCCCAGCGTATTAATTATATCTTTGAGCGCTTGATGGTCCACGGAAATCGCCCTATCCATATAGAGCCCCGTGGTTTGCGCCACCGCGATTTTACTAAAAAGCAACGCGCCAGCCGCGCCTTTTTTTTCAAAACCCAGGGCGTAAGCATAATTGATTTTATCTTTTTTATTAGTCCCGGGAATTACAACGTATAAATCACGCGGAATAGAGATTAGCGCCACCTGACCCGTTGATTTTTTTACGCTTAAAACCATAATGGAATCGGTGAGCAAACCGCCATTAGGGTCGCCTTCTCCGCGCAGGCCCAGCAATAATATATTTAAACGATCGCTCTCCGGCAAAGGGGTTGTCATATTTTCCGTCAAGCCCAGATTATCAATGTCTTCGGTTTGTATCTGGCTAAAAGTGAAGCTGGTTTTATAAACAAGCGCTCCGCCAACTCCAACCAATATCACCACTAAAATCAAAATCCAGGAACCAAAAGCAAAACGGCGCCAAGCGCTTTTTTTTGGTTCTTTTTTTGTTATTCCGTAATCTTCTAAATTTTCGTCGTTCTCAAAATCATTCATAGTTAATGTAAAATGCAAATCTCAAAGTGTAAAATTTAGGTATCAGAAATTTGCTTTAGCAAATTTCTGATGATTTTAAATTTTGAACTGTCATTTTTCATTTTGATATTTACATTTTAAATTTCATTTGAACCATTTTTCTATCTCTTTCCCGCTTATTTTTTTCCGCGCCATGATAATTTTACGTTTCTGCCGCGCTCGCGGCGCTTGTTTAAATAATTCTTTAATAGCGTTCCAAGTATAATGTTCAAATAAAATTACGTAGATCCAGGAAGCGATTTCTTTGGGCAGCCAATAAATTAAATGCCGCAGTAAAAGACCAAACTGCTCATTTTTTATTTGCGTTAAACGCTGATTTTTAAACGACAAATATTTGGAAAATTGGCCAATTTTTAACCGTTCCTTAACTATCGCGAAATAATTCCTGGCTTCACTATCGCCGGAAGTTCTGGCGTGCCAAGCGATAATAGTTGGCACATAATATGATTTCCAGCCAAAAAGGCTCAAACGCCACGCTAAATCCACGTCTTCTTTATACATATAAAAATCTTCATCCAGGTATTCTTCTTTTCCATCAATGACAATTTTTGTGTCTTCCAGCGCCTCTCGCCGGTAGATCGGCAAGGCACCATCAACGCCAAAAATTTCCTCTGTTTTATCAAACTGACCTTTGTCTTGTTGCCCCTGACCTCGCGCGATAATACGGCGATTTTTTAAAATAATTAAACCCGCCGTGTCTATTATATCAGTTTTTGAAATATTTGCACCTTCTAATTTAAGCCGCAGAATTTTGGCTTGAAGTGAACCAATTTTTTCATTATTAAAAACTTCTCCTGATCGCTTTATAAAATCTTCGTCCAAAACAACGTCTTGGTTGACCAATGCCACCAATTCTCCTCGGCTGGCATTGATACCTTGATTATGGGCGGCCGCAAATCCCCGATTTTCTTTATTGGCGATAATTTTATACGGCGGTACCGCCTTTTGGCTCTTTTTTTTGGCCTCTTCAATAATTTCTTTAATCCGCTCAACCGTACCATCATCAGAATTATTATCAATTATCAATAATTCAAAATTATCATAGCTTTGCGCCAAAATCGAATTTAAACACGGCGCCAAATAAAATTTGGGTTTGTATAAAAGTAAATTAACGGAAATCAAGGGATTAAACATATTTTATGCAAGCTACGAGCGAGACTACCGTCGAGAAAAATGTGTCACAGACGCCTCCGCTACGTTATCTTTTAAGCTGGGCGAGGCGGCGAGACACAAGCTGCGGCTGGTATCGTATTTTATATTGGTACACGTAGCCGACAGCGGTTTTTCAAGACGGGTGCCGAGTGAGTTTATATTTTCTCTGGATCACAACTAATATTCCTTAAACTATAAAGCGTGGCCGCGCTAACCATAAACAGCAACAAAACCTTATCGTTCAATAACACTACGTCAAAAAAACTATATCCCAATATCCAAATAAAATAAAGACCAAAAAGCAAACCGAAAAACTTAAAATGCGGCTCTTGGCTCCGGCGCCAAACCAGCCAAGCGGTACGCAGAATATCAATGAACATCAATAGTAATATTAGCAGACCCAAAACCCCAACCTCGGAGGCAATATCCAAATATAGATTATGGGCCGAAGCACCTTTTTTAGCGGCGCTGGCTGATTCGTTTATGACAGAAACAAAATTACCCAGCCCCACGCCGAGTATCGGCTTTTGTGCGATTGATGTTAAGCTGTTCCGCCAAATCTCCAAGCGCCCTTTATTGGACATCTCGTCCAAATCTGAAATTGATCTGGCGCGTTCAAAAAAAGAAATGGTACTGGAAGAATATTGACCTGTCTGCCAATCCTGGATTTTATAAAAGATCGGCGGATATATTGTTGAAAACAAAAAGATAAAAATAAATATCATCAAACTGAAAATCGCCTTCTTAAGCATCTCTTTATCTGTTTCTTTAAGCCAAAAATATATGGCTATTGCCGCCACCGGCAACGCGCTAATCCAAACGCCGCGCGAACCGGAAAAAACCGCACCCAACAACGCTAAGCCGGCCATTATCCAAAAAAATTGTTTTTTACGCCGATAATAGAACGCTAAACTTAAAAAAATCGGCACAGAAATCAAAGAAAACATGGCGAAGGAATGCGAATCAGGAAAAACTGAAAACAAGCGTAAAGTTGGCGGCGCGCTTTGGTAATACGCAAACCAAGTATTAGAATATGATAATAAATCCGCCAAGTTTTGGCCATAAAAAAAACCAATGACGCGACTGGCCCAAAATTGCCAAAAATCAATCAGCGGCACAAATAAAATCACGCTAAATTGAACCAACGCCACGGCAATTGCCGTAATTCCTCCAATCGCCGCCGCCTGCCATACTTTTAAAATTGCTTCTTTATCGCGCGTTAAGTTGCGGGTGATTAAAAATAATAAAAAAATATTTATTAAAAAAAGAAGTTTTTTAATGGCTAAAATTTTGTAGTCCGCCACTCCGATGGAAAGCGCGGTAATCAATAAAAAAATAATAGCTGCTATGGCCAAATAATCTGATTCATCGCCCCTCATTAAACTTCGAGTAAACGAACGCAGCGAGTTCATCGAGAAGTATTTTTTTTCTGTTCTCGACTCAAGTTTATCCTGAGCGTAGCAAAGCGAAGTCGAAGGACTCGAACAATAAATTTTAATTTCCTTTACCAGCCAAACTAAAAATAAAACCACGATTAAAATGCGCCAATTAGCCAGCGTGTCAAAAGCGTCATTGACGGGCAAAGCGACCGCCAGCGGAATGGAAGCAACAACCAGCCATAAGGAATCTCTGACCGGCGAAAAAATCATATAAAAAATTGCGATTCCCGTCCAAACCAAAATCGCCTCGCGGGGAATAAGACCCGCCGCGGCTAGGGCAACGACGATAATTTCTAAACCGAAAATAATATTTAATGAAGTAAAAAACTTTCTCAAATCTGCGCATTGTCATCCCGAGTGAAACGAAGGATCTGTAATAGATTCTTCGGCCTTCGGCCTCAGAATGACCAGTTTGTTCTATTTTATAGCTATTAATGCATCAAGGGTTTTTCTCGCGCAGTCTTGCCACGAAAATTTACTGACCTGCTCTCGTCCCCGTGCGATTAATTCTTCGCGCAAAATGCCGTCACGAGCTAATTTATGCATCGCTCGATAAATTTCTTCAATATCGCTATTGTCTCTAATAAACAACGCTGCCTCTCCCGCCACCTCGCTAAGTGAAGAGCCATCGGTTGTGATGACCGGCGCGCCCGAGCTCATTGCTTCCAAAGGCGGCAAGCCAAAACCTTCATAGTCAGAAAGCCAAATAAAAAACGCGCAAGCGCTATATAATAATTTTAACTCATCATTGCCAATAAAATCAACCCGTAAAATCGCCTCACGACTTAATCTGGTATTTATTTCTTTCGCCAATTTATCCACTGACTTATTGTCCGTATAGTCTTTACCGCCCAGTAGCAATTGATAGTCGCTTTCCTTGGCCAGCCGCTCAAAAGCCGCTATGACTTCCGGTAAATGACGGCGAGAAAAAATTGACCCGACATAAAATATAAATTTCCCCGTAATACCAAATTTATCTAATTTTTTGCTTGTATCGACAGTCCCATTGTCTGGACTATGGTATTGCAAATTATCATCCGCCGCCAGGGGTGTGACGATAATTTTATCTGGCGCTACACCATAGTATTTAATAACTTCCTGCCGGGAAAATTCCGATGGCGTAAAAATCATCACGGCCTTTTTAGCGGCCTGGCGCGAAGTCCATTTTAGCAAAATTTTATCAGTCACGCTTGGCCAATTAAAATCTTCCGGCCGAGCCTCATAGCTAATATCATGCAAAGTCAAGGCAATTTTTCCTTGATAAAACAGCGGCGCCACGTACGCCGGACAAAAAAGGATATCCACCTTATCTTTGGCCGCCGAGAGCGCTAAATTCCAATGAGTGAACTTGGCAGTGCTGCGAGTTTTCAATAATTTACATTCAAATAATTCCGATTTTGGAACGTCCGATGGAATTTCGTCTTTAAAATAAAGTATGAATTTTACTCCTTCTGTCATCTTGAGCGAAGCGAAGGATATATTTTCATTCTCTAAGATTCTTCGGCCTTCGGCCTCAGAATGACACAAAAAAGACCACTCTTTCAATAAATTAAAAAGATACCGCCCTGCGCCGGTTCTTTCCCCTTCTAAATTATGCGCGTCAATACCGATTAACATAATTTTAATTAATTGTAACCCTCTATCTTTCCCTTTTTCCCCACCCAAAAATCCCAAACGCCACGCAGGACCGGTCGGGCCCAGTTCCGCTTATACCCAACCGCTAATTTTAGAATCTGCTTTAAAAATATCCAAACGCTCAATAATAAAACTACAAACTTATTACCGAACCGCTCGCTAAACATCAACCCGTTGCGAGAATGATAATAAATATAAGGATAAGAAAATTCCTGCGTGCTTTTTGATGCTTTGTGATAAATTTTTGACTGCGGCACCAACAAGCATCGCCAGCCAGCCTTGTCTGCCCGCACGCACCAATCCGTGTCCTCATAATATAAAAAATAATCTTCGGAAATTAAACCGATTTTTTTTATAACTTCAACCTTAATTAAAAGGCAGGTGCCGCTGATATAATCCACTTGCTCGGCGACCTGATATTCGCCCTCGTCTATTTCTTGATACGCAATCAATTCTCCTCTCGTTGAATGATTGGTAATTTTTCCGCCAGCGGACCAGATTTTATTTCGATCGTCATAAAAAGATATAAGCGGCCCAACTATTCCCGCTGATTCGTCATTTTCTGCTTCTTCTACGAGTTTAGATAAAAAATCCGAATCAACCGTTGTATCGTTATTCAATAAAAGCACATAATCGGCCTTATTTTCTAAAGCCAATTTTATTCCTTGATTGTTGGCACCTGCAAAACCGAGATTTTCTTTGTTATAAATTGTTTGGATTTTAAAGCGGTAGTCGGTAGTCGGTAGTCGGTAGTCGCCTTTGGACGCATTATCTAACAGGATTACCTCAAAATTATCGTAATCTACTTGACCCAAAGATTCCAAGCACTCTTTGGTATCCGACCAGCCGTTGAAATTAATAATGATAATGAATACCTTAGGCATTATTTATCCGCTCCCCTCTTCTTCCCTCCCCATCTTTGAGGGGGAGGGTTGGGGTGAGGGTTTGAAATCTCACTTAAAATCTTATTAGCGACTCCTTTAATATTTTTCATTACTTCAAAGTTAGTAAATCTTAAAATTTTTATTCCTTGAATTTTTAATTTCTCGTCTTCTCGCTTTTCTCTATCATAAATCGCGTCGTTTACAAAATGACTTTCACCGTCTATTTCAATTCCTAATCTTATCGCCGGTGAATAAAAGTCTAAAATACGGTTTCCGATTGTATACTGCCTTCTAAACTTAACGCCCAAATTTTTCTGCCGAATTATCCGCCAAAGTACAATCTCTGGCAACGGCATATTTTTTCTCAATTCTCTTTGAAATTTTTTATAGTGTGTTTGCACCTTATCCCCCTCCCTTACCCTCCCCCTTTTCAAGAGGGAGGGTAAAATGAAAAATCTAATATATCTTTTTTACCTCCGTCCCCGTATAATAATGCCTTAAAATTTCCTGATAATTTTTTGTTCCCGCTTTAGCAAAAGCTCGCGCGCCCGCACCCGAAAGCCCCACACAATGATTCGCTCCGCCGCAAGACGCATAACTGTATTCCGCCCCGATCGGATCTTTAACGCCGCCAGATAAATACTCAAAACCCGCCTGGCAATATTGGCCGCCCCAAAGCGCGCAAGCGGATTTTGTTCCGATAGTTTGCAGTTCGGCCGCGCCGGAAGAATAAGCTGCCACAATGGGATTACCGTTATAAGTCATAATTTCGCCGCGCGTGTCATTAACCGCTTGGACAATTGATGGCGCTAAAATTTCGCGGGCATAACCTTTATACAACTGATCGCTGGTCGTGTTATTCAAAATATAAACCTCGTCCGCGCCGCGCTTGCCGCCTTTTTGAATATAATACTGCGCGTAAGTCCGTGCCGCCACCGTCATGGCCTTTTGATATTCGGCCGCATCCCCTTCCGAAGTTTCTGCCACTCCCTTTAAATAATCTTCCAATAACAGTTCATTAACCGCCCAAATTTTATTTGATTTTGACGAATAAACAATTTCCACAGCGCCATGAAATTGATTATAATTTAAGCTCGGCTTCCAGGCTGGATGGTCTTCATAAGAGACTATTTGCACAACACCCTCCTCGTTTTGCGGCACGATTTTAACAAAAGCACTCGCCGGAGAACTGATATTATAAACATAATTTTCATTGGCACTTTTAACCGCGATAACTTGTCCTGTTTTATCCAGAATATTAAAAGCGGTATCGGCGGTTAGGGTGACGTTGCCAGATAACACTTCGTAAATTGCCACTCTCATTTTAGGCGCGCCGCTTTGGGCAATGGGAGTTGGCGAAACTGAGGGTGTTGGCGTCGCGCCGGACAGAAAGTTCGGAGTCGATGTCAAAGTCGGAATCGGAGTCGGAGTCGGCAAAGGCGTCTGCGAAGCTACTGGCGTAGGCGAAGGCAACAACGCCTGTGGCAAAGCCGCGCCATTATAAAGCACTTGGAAATCCTGCGCCGCGATTACCAGCACATTAGCCCACTTATATTTTTTATTCTTGAAAGTGACCGCCGTAACAATTTGCCGCTGGCCCCCGGAAATTAAATAAACATTATTTTCATCTTTGGACCGCAGGAGTGTCCCGTCCTTATACTTCACATAATCGCCTACCGGATAATAAGCTAATTCCTCTGAAGAGATTCTTTTAATTTTTGACCAGCTGTATTTTAAATTTAAAAATACTTCAGCGCTAATAAAATGCCGGAGTTTTCCATCGCTAACTAAATAAACCATTTCATTACCAGTCGCTTGCAAAAGAGTGCCGTCCGGATACGATAAAACCGCATCATCTAAATAATTTTTCAGATCCGCCGGGGCTAATTTAACTTTAGACCAGCTGTATTTTAAAACCGAAAATAATTCACCAGAAACAACCCAGTGTTTTTTCCCACCCTGAATCAAAAAAACTCGTTGGCCATCACTTAACAACTGATTATCCGGCCCGTATTTGATCATCTCTCCTTCCGGATAAGAAGTTAAATCGTCCGCCTCCACAATTCTTACTCTGGCAAAATCAAAACCCAGCGCCATGAATTGCTTTGCGCTAACGTTTAGATTCCTTTTTTTACCATCCTGAATTAGATAGACTATCGGATTATCTTTAATCCGTAAAAGAGAGCCGTCGGGATACTTTAAAAATCTTGATTCGGAAAATAAATCCACTTGGCTTTGAGCCATTGCGACTGATTTTTGGTAGACGCCGCCCGCGTTAACGAAAGTCGGCAAATCATCATAAATTTGCCGCGTGCCGCTAAAAATTTTATAAACCCTGGGCAAACCGTCAACCTGATAAATATAATTTTTATACTTGCCGGCAAAAGCCGTGGCTTCTCGGCGGATTCTGGAAAAATCAAAAGTAGCCGGATCCGGATTGCCCTTTTCCACGTCCTTGTGCCCAACAACTATCGGCCCATTATATAAACTGCTAAATTCGCTGGTTAATAAATTCCAAATACTGGAAGAACGCGTTCCTTGCGGGTCCAAATTATTAGTTGCCGCCAACCAAGCGACCAACCGGCTTAGGCTTTGATAAACCGCTTCGGGCGGTTGAATTTTGGCATAATTGCCCAATACCGTAATGCCAATCGTGCCAAAATTAAAATTATCACGGGTTCTGTCAACGAAAACGTGCGCGCCGCGGGAACCATTACCGCCGTATCGGCCTTCATAAATTCGGCCTTGCTGATCAATGATATAATTATAACCAATATCGCCCCAACCCCGCGTGACCGCGTGATAACGGTATATGGCCTGAATGGTGGCTACGGAATTTTGATTATTATTACAAGTGGGATTAGCGATATCGCAGCCCGTGTCATGGATAATGATGCGTTCCACTGGCTGATAGTCGCTGGGGGAAACGTTTTTATCCGGTAACCAAGTCATTAAAGCGTTGAGGGCGGGCGTATTGTCCCAAGATGCGCGCGGCAAGATCACCGGCACGTCGGAGTCAACATAAAAATTGGCCGCCCGCACCGTTTGGGGCAAAAATAAAAAAACACCGCCCAAAACAGGGCAAATTATAAATAGCCAAACTAATTTTTGGTTTATTTTTCTCATCCCAGGTTGATTATAACACAAAAAATCAGAAGAAAAAACCATCTAAAGTTTCCCTCTTGACGTCACATTATCTCTGCTATAGCAATAATAATGTGACGAAGCAAAATATGAAGCTCCCCGCAGTAAACTGCGGGGAGCTTAGCGAAATTCTTCCGAAGCGGCAAGCCCTTCTTTGCCAAGGCTACGGAAGGGTTCTCCTCGCCTTGCCTACTCCGCCGAAGCTGCCGCTTCGGCTGCGAAGGCCGGGCATCCCCCGCAGCAAGCTGCGGGGGATTCGGCGAAGGAGAATAAAATATTTCACTCTGGATTGATTATTTTTATAAATCCAACTTCTATAAATTAAAAAAGTCCTTAATCTCTCGCTCTTTATTTCCCAATGTTTTCGCTGTTATGTATTCAATGCTATCATTCGCCTCAAAAAAATCTGCTAGCGCCGCTATTTCTTTCTCGCAATCATAGGGAAGAACAAAAACGCTTTTTTGCAAATGATAGAAACCAAATCTTTTCAATTTTTGCCGCAAAGCTTCTCTGGCGGCTTTTTTATCCTCGGAAATATCAAAAATTATTATCCGCCATAAACCATCCCATTTTTGTTTTTTGATTGACCTGCTAAATCCTAGCCGTTCAAGTTTAGCTATACCTTTTGTGGTCAGCTGATAACTTCCCTTTTTAGACAGACGCCAAAAACCGCTTCTTTGCAAGCTATTGAATGACCTCATAAACGATCGACGATCCGGCGCGCCTCCGAGTCTTTGCATTTTTTTCCACAAACTGTCACGCGAAAAAATTATTTCGGCAGTTGAAAATAAATCGCAAAGACCTGATAAAATTTTTTCACCAATTTCGTTTCTTTTCATAAATAAAGTATGTCACATTATCTCTGCTATAGCAATGATAATGTGATGTGCTGATCGAATGGCTTATTTGATTTTGAGTAAATGTAATAAAAAATACTCCCGCAAATGCAGGAGTATTTTTAGTCTTGGCGAGACTTTATTATCTATTCAATATTAGCGCCGGTGACGTAGGAATTCCGGTCAACTGCGTTAATTTCATAAATTGCATCCCAGTCAAATCCCATTCGGTTAAAGCCCTCCGCCGTTTGAACCCAGCGCTTTTGACCCGTATCCCCGGCCGGATAAAGCTTATAGACTTTGGTATCATTAACCGTTCTGACTAATTCGGAAGTCGTAAAAGAGTCAACTACGCTCTTGTCTACGTCCAGCACATCTCCCCACTTTAGATGCTCGTAACTGTTAAAGACTGACGGGCTTAAAATCAATCGCTTGAATTGCTTTGAACCCATGTATTTAACGATATAAACATCAATGTCGTTGATGGCCCTGATTAAGGCGCCTTCAGGTATATCTTGCCCTGGCGAACCCAAAATCGCGAAATCGGTAAAGTGATTGGTGGTCACCGTCAAAGTGTTGGTAGCGGCGTTAACCGTTGTCGTTAAAGCTGTCCACGCTGAAGTGGCCGTGTTCCAGTAATAAACTGTTAAAGCCGATTCGGCCAGTCCGGCGATTTGGGCGTCGGTATAGGTGAAGGTTAGGGTGATATTCTGGTTAAAGGCAGTGATGTTAGTCGTGCCGCTCATCGCGCTAAAGCTATAGATGGAATTACCCACCATCAGCAATGTCGCTGGCACGGCCGCCACTTCGTTAGCTATTGCGGCAGCGGTATCGGCTACTTGAGTAATGGTTATCACCGTGTCTGAACTAACCGCGTTTATCGGCAATTGAACCGTGGCCGTGGCGCCGGCGGGGGTGGTTAAAGTTGTTTTACCGCCGCCTGCTGCTGTCGCCGTTACTTGGCCGGTAGCGGTTGTTGGCATGGAAACTAACCCTATATTAGTCACTGAGGAACTGCCGCCGCTACCACTGCTACCCGATACGCCGCCTCCCGCGATTTGTACGCAACTGGCGCCGGAAACATAATAACCGCTAATACAAGTGGCTGGTCCGCAAGTCGGGAACGCGTTATAGGTGGCCGCTTGCGAAACCGATGAACAACAATCAGTGGTGGCAAAACCAGTGGCAGTTGATGGATAAACTATATAATCCGCTGCGGTAGTCGGCAGGGTGACGTAACTTGTTCCCGGCGTCGGATTGGTCGCGCAAGCTACCTCAACGCCGCTCTTCAAGACATAAACGGATTTGACCGTGCTTTCTGCTGAACCAACTTTAAAGGCTGAACCGGGATTGGTCACCGTGAACACGCCGCTGGCAAAATTAAACGATTCAGATGTTGACGTGTCCAAAATCAGCAAATTGTCAGTTGTGCTCCCTCCATACAGCGTCACGCCCGACACCACGATATTTCCATCCGCCGTAAAATCCGTCACCGCCGCCAATACGGGCAAAGCGAAAACCAATAAAGCCAAGACAGTTATTAGAATATTTTTTCTCATAATTTTTAACTGTTTAGCTTATTATTTTATAGCCATCCACGACCAAGTTCTTGATGGCCCATCAATACTCGCAGTGGTAGACGCGTTAAAAAGAGTAATCTCAATATAACCCGCCGTAGTAGAAGCTGACGCGCCTTCAAATACCAGCCAATTATCACCAGAGATGGTATCAGCCGGCGGAGTAACAAAAACTTTATAGCTGCTTGTCATGCCAGTAGCGGCGCAACTCGTGCTCACCGCGCTGCTAGTCGCCGCTGTGATACTCTGCGGATCTACCGCGCATGTTCCCCACAATAATCCCGAGACCGTCGTGCCGCTGCCAAAATTAGCTAAGGTTGAGGAAGAATTGGTCATAACAACTGGGCCGCTGGCACTGCCAATGTTGACTTGGGTAGCCGTAGTCGTGCCAATGTTTAAGACACCGCTAACCGCGTCTATGCCGTAACCGGTCGGAAAAGTCATATTTCCTTTAAGAGCGACCGTAGCACTAACAGAGCCAATGTTTATAGTGGTGGCTGTAGTTGTGCCGATATTTAACACGGCACCAGATGAATCCAAGCCGTAAGCAGTCGGGAAAGTCATATTGCCTCGAATAGCAACTGTCGCGCCGGTTGAACCAATGTTTATGGTAGTGGCTGTGGTCGTGCCAAGATTCAACACTGCGCCAGTTGAATCTAAGCCGTAACCAGTAGAAACTTTTAGGTTCGCCGCGGACACAGTAACGGTATTGTTAAGGGTTGTCGCCCCGTCAACATACAGAGTACTCGTGGCGTAGATAGAGCCATCCGTAGTGATATTCGTGCCAATGGTCGTTGTCGCCAGCACCACGCCGACGGTAGCGAAAAAGGCCAGCAAGGAAACCATCAGAATTTCCCAAGTTGACCTTGATTTAATGAATTTTTTCATTTAATTTTTACTTAATTTGATGAATCAAACGAATCAGAGATTAATCTTTTCTGATTCGCGCGTTCCATCATTTATTTTTTGCTAACTGATTAATTTTTAATTCGTGCGTGATTTTATCGACCTTCACCCCATTAGAAATTATTAAATCCTTTATTTTGATAAAAATTTATCTATCTATAAATATTTCTTATAGACTAAGGGTTTGTTTAATAATTTTTGACGGGATTTAAATATAAAATCCTTACGGATAAAAACCGCTAAGACAAATAAGTTTTAAAATTTCTATATTACCTTCTTATAGTTTAAAACGCCTGTTCTGCCTGTCAATGGTGAAAAACTTGGGGAGCACTTTTGGCTGCTAAATTCAAGCGGCCAAAGGCGTTGGCCTTGGCAAAGACTTTATTCAAGCTCCAAAATTATTTATTAAAACCACCCCCCTCATCTTTCATTCTTCACCGATAATAATCCGTAAAACAACCCAAACAAAACCCTCTGAATAAAAATCACTAAATAAAAAACAGCAAAAAATTATTGCTGTTGAGGCGACTGGGGATTATTGCTGCCGGCCGGCGGCTCAGACGAAGAAAAAGGCGGCGTGCTTTGATTGCCGCTGTCATCATCTTTTTCCTTCATCGCCCACCAAACAATTCCGGCGATAATAACCAAAACTATGACGGCGTATAACCACATCATATTGGAGGTGTTTAGTTAATTATGCATTTATCATAACATCTCACGGCACAGACGCAATATCTTAGGCCTGTGGATATCCTCGTTAGAAATTATTAAAGCTAATAAAGAATGCCCAAATTTCTAACGGGGATAACGATAAAATACTAATCGGCACGAATTGCTCACAAATAAAATACGCATAAAATTCGTTTTATACTCACTTAATTAACAGTTGATTCGTGAGCTTATAGATATCCCCTGCCCCCATGATCACGCAAATATCGCCAGCTTGTAAATTTTGTTTCAAATACGCCGCCGCTTCATCAAAGTTTTTCATAAACATTACCTCTTGATTTTTTAAATTATACTTTTGACTTTTGACTTTTGACTTTTGACTTGCGCTAATCGCTTCCGCCAGTTTCTCCGAGCTCACCTTCCTTTTTATCTCCTCGTCCTCTCGGCCCGCCACACTGTATATCGGCAAAATTATTGCTTTATCGGCATCGGCAAAAGATTCAGTAAATTGCTCAAATAATTTATACGTCCGCTGATATTGATGCGGTTGAAAAACGCACCAGAG
>JAHKAK010000094.1 GCA_018826025.1 Patescibacteria group bacterium | reverse complement strand
AGATCAATGACCCAAGGCCGAGCCTACTTTACAATGGAGTTTAATCATTACGAAGAAGTTCCGGGTAGCATTACTCAACAAATAGTGGAGGGTAGGAAGAGATAATTTAAAATGTAAATCTCAAAATGTAAAATTTAGGTATCCCGCAGCTGCGGGATGGATTTATAAAAATTTTAAATTTTACATTAGCATTTTTAATTTTGATTTTTGCATTTTACATTTTTTATCATGTGGGAACAAATTAAGCAAATCTTGAAAAAAAATAAGGGAACTTGTATTATTATAGAAGAAGGTCAGCCAGCTTACGTGGTAACGTCTTTTGATGATTATCAAAAAAGCTTAGAAAATGAGCCGACGGCGAACCTCGCGTTACCGCGCTTGAAAGAAGTAGCGGGTGAAACAGAATTATTGACCAAGATCAACCAGGAAATTACAGATTGGAAAGCCAAGCAAACGGAAAATTCGTCGGAAGTACAGTTGGCGGATATTCAAGATTCGGATGAATTAAGGATTGAGAATCTTCCCTTGGTTTAAACATGAAAGAAGTTATGGCAATCAGGAGGGAGTTTTAGGTTGGCGTAATTGACATTTCTGATGAATTAAGATAAGATAAAATAGGCGTAAAATTTTAAAAATTAATCACGAATCAGCACGAATTTTCCGCGAATATTTACGAATGAATTCGTAGGGATTAGCGGATAATTCGCGATGCGATTAGCGATACTATGACAGAGAAATTTGAACGCATTAAGCCTCATGTTAATGTGGGCACCATTGGCCATGTTGACCATGGCAAGACAACTTTAACCGCCGCTATGCTTCGTGTTTTGGGCTTAGCTGGTTTGAAAGCTTCGCAAAAAGGCGTTGACCAAATTGACGCGGCTCCCGAAGAAAAAGCGCGCGGCATTACCATCGCGACCTGTCACGTTGAATATGAAAGCGCCAAGCGCCACTACGCGCATATTGACTGTCCGGGCCACGCTGACTATATCAAAAACATGATTACCGGCGCGGCGCAGATGGACGGCGCGATTTTGGTCGTGGCCGCGACTGATGGCCCAATGCCCCAAACCCGAGAGCATATTTTGCTGGCTTACCAGGTTGGCGTGCCGCGGCTCGTGGTTTTCTTAAACAAAGTTGATCAGGTGGACGATCCGGAAATGATTGACTTAGTGGAACAGGAAATTCGGGAACTTTTGACTAAATATAATTATCCGGGCAATGAAACTCCGATTATCCGCGGCTCGGCGCTTAAAGCTTTGGAAGCTAAATCCAAGGACGATGAAGTGGCCAAGCCAATTTTGGAACTTATAAAAGCTTTGGATGATTTTATCCCGGATCCGGTGCGCGATACTTCCAAGCCATTTTTGATGCCAGTGGAAGATGTTTTTTCTATTGAAGGCCGGGGCACTGTTGTTACCGGTCGAATTGAGCGCGGCATTATTAAGCTTAATGAGGAAGTGGAAGTTGTTGGCATCAGGCCGACGCAAAAGACCGTGGTGACGGGAATTGAGATGTTTAACAAATCTTTGGACGAAGGCCTGTGCGGCGACAACGCGGGTTTGCTTTTGCGCAGTTTGAAAAAGGAAGACGTGGAGCGCGGGCAGGTTTTGGCCAAGCCGGGTTCCATCACGCCGCATACTGAATTTGACGCGGAAGTTTATATTTTGACCAAAGAGGAAGGCGGCCGCCATACTCCATTTTTCAAGGGCTATAAACCCCAGTTTTATGTCCGCACGACTGATGTGACGGGTGAGGTGATCTTGCCGGAAGGCACGGAAATGGTGATGCCGGGCGATACCGTGAACCTAAAAATTACTTTGATTACGCCGGTAGCCATGGAAGAAAAATTGAAATTTGCCATTCGAGAAGGCGGCCATACCGTCGGCGCAGGCGTGGTGTTGAAGATTACCAAGTAAATGAACCGTACGGAATTACAGATAAATACGGATAAGTACAGAGGGAATTCTTATCTGTAAAATCCGTACTAATTCGTAATTTCGTAAGGAAGTATTTAATGTTCTTTTAGATAAATATGACTGCAGTTAAGAAAGTTAAAACAGAACAGGAAGAGAACAAGCAGCGAATCCGAATCAGGATTCGGGCCTACGACCATAAATTGATCGACCAGTCGGCTAAACAAATCGTGGAAACAGCTTTGAGATACGGTGCGCAAGTTTGCGGTCCCGTTCCTTTGCCGACGGAAATTCATAAATATACGGTTAATAGCGCAACCTTCAAATATAAGGATGCCCGCGAACAGTTTGAGATGCGGGTACATAAGCGTTTGATTGATATTTTGAACCCCGGCGCCAAAGTCATTGATTCGCTGTCAGACTTGAATTTGCCCGCCGGCGTTGATGTTGAAATAAAAATGTAGACCGCGGATCCAAACGCTGAACGGTGACGCGGATATTAACGCGGATATCGAATAGACAGAGGAACATTATAAGAGCAAATTTATTGTGTTATTAATGTCTAAATACTTTCTAATTATATAATTTATTGTTGTTAGCCAAAAATAAAGACCGGGATAGACCGGATAGGCTATCTCGGTTTTTGTTTAACTCCTCACTAATTACGAATTTTACCGAATTACGAATAAGCCCATTCGTAATTCGTCTGGATTCGTAATTCGCGAGGAATATATGAAATTCATTCTGGGTAAAAAATTACAAATGACACAGATTTTTGACAAGGACGGCCAGGCAGTGCCGGTAACTTTGATTCAGGCCGGGCCCTGTTTTGTGACCCAGAAAAAAACCGTAGATAAAGAAGGCTACAGCGCTTTGCAAATCGGTTTTGGCGAAGCTAAAGCTAAAAGAATGAGTCTCGCGGAAAAAGGACATTTGAAGAAAATAAAAAGTGAAAATGCCAAAATAAAAACCGTAAAATACTTGAGGGAATACAGGGTGGAAAATTCGGAACTGGAGCCGGGGAGCGAAATCAAGGCGGATATTTTTCAGGAAGGGGATATCGTGAAAATTTCTGGTGTTAGCAAGGGTAAGGGTTTTGCGGGCGTGGTTAAACGTCATCATTTTGCCGGCGGTCCGGCCACGCACGGCCAAAAGCACAGCCTACGCGCGCCCGGTTCCATTGGCGCGACTTTCCCGGAGCGTGTGCCAAAAGGCCGTCGGATGGGCGGTCGCATGGGCGGCCAGCGCGCTACGGTTGAAGGGCTGAAAATTGTAAAAATTGACGTTGAAAATAATATGATTGCGGTTACGGGAGCGGTGCCGGGAGTTCCCGGTGGTTTGCTGGAAATCGCGGGGGAGTAAAAATTTTGTTCCTACTAATTACGAGTTATTGCCAATTACGAATGGGTATAACTCACCCTAACCCTCTCTTTCATAAAAGAGAGGGAAAAGACTCCTCCTCTTTTTTAAAGAGGAGGTTGGGAGGAGTTAAATTT
>JAHKAK010000093.1 GCA_018826025.1 Patescibacteria group bacterium | reverse complement strand
TAACCACCGATATTCCAGGCCAAAAGAATCCAGCCGTTTCCAAGAAAGGCCTTGTTGGCGTAATTTTTTGACTTCGGTTAACATGCCTTGTTGCAGGCGTTGCTGCAGGCGAATTTTGACGCGGCGAGCCAGTTCCGGACGAGATTTTTTGATGCCAAGAAAAAGTGTGCTTGTCATCCCGGGCTTGACCCGGGATCCAGGTTTTGAATTTTGGGCCTGGATTTCCGCTTTCGCGGGAAGGACAGAGATGAGAGGTGGTACGGGCTGGCCGGTAGTCATTATAATTTCCAGTGCGCGGATTAAGCGACGGGGGTTATGGCGGTCAATGGTTTTAGCACGGCGAGGGTCCAGTTTTTTAAGCTCAGCAAAAAGTTCTTCAACGCTTTTTTTCTCAAGACGCGCGCGCAGTTTTAGGTTTGGTTTGACCGCGGGGATTTGCAAGTTGTCGATCAGCGCGCGAATATAAAAACCAGTGCCGCCGCAAATTATCGGCACTTTATTTTGGTGGTAAATTTTTTTTATCGCTGCTTGCCCCAGTTTTTTATATTGCGCAACGGTAAAACGGCGTTGGGGCGAGACGACGTCTAAAAGATAATGGGGGATGCCCGCCATTTCTTTTTTGGTGATTTTGCCGGTGCCAATATCCATACCTTTATAAACTTGGCGCGAGTCGGCCGAAATAACTTCGCCATTGTATTTTTTGGCTAATTTAACTGCTAAATCTGATTTACCCGAAGCCGTTGGTCCGACGACAACAATTATTGGTTTTTGTGGATAAATTGGCTTTGACATATTTATACCGCGGATACAGCGGAATTTTTTACGGATTTACGCGGAAAGCAAGCGGGTTCTCCTGTTAAACCCCAAGCGGTCGCGTTAATAATTTTAGCTTTAACGAATTGGCCTAGCTTTAATTTGCCTTTTGGCAGGCGCACGGATTTATTAGTCGCGGTTTTGCCGAAAGCGAAATTTTTTTCGGTTTTCTCAATAAATACATCAACCTTTTGGTTGATGTATTTTTTATTTAAGCTTAAAGCTTGTTGTTTCAGCAGGGAATTAATGGCTTGAGCTCGGCGCATTTTTTCTTTTGGTAGAACGTTATCTTTAAGCTTGGCGGCCGCGCTTCCGGGCCGGGGCGAGTAGCGCGCGAAATAAACCATATCAAAATTTATCTCTTTGATAAGCTTAATCGTGTTTTGAAACTGACGATTGCTTTCGTTGGGGAAGCCAACGATAATATCGGTGGAAACGGCCAGTGGCGGGAAAGTAGCCTTGTCCGCCGACTTGCCCTTTGTAGCATTGGCGAAGGAGGGAGTCCTGCGTAGCAGGACGAAGGCGGAGCGGATCTTTTTCACTAATTTTTTATAATGAGCAACGGTATAATGGCGATTCATGGCACGCAAAATCTTATCGTCGCCACTTTGGATTGGCAAATGCAGATAGGGCGTTATTTTTCTACATTTCACCATTGTTTTAATCATTTTGTCGGACAAGTCTTTGGGATGGGAACTGATGAATGATAACCAAAAATTGCCGGGGAGAGAGTTGATAAGTTGGAGAAGTTCAGGAAAATCAATGGGTTGAGTAATTTTTTTTAACCCCCCGGCGCCCCCCTTTATAAGGGGGGAAAATTCGGAGACCCCCCTTACGCAAAGGGGGGTTGGGGGGTTAGAGATCGGGTCTTTGTAAGAATTCACATTCTGCCCCAGCAAGATTATTTCTTTTACACCTTTTTTTAGAAGCTGTTTTATTTCATTGATAATTTCTTGGGCCGGGCGGGATTTTTCTCGGCCGCGCGTGAAAGGAACGGCGCAATATGAACAAAAATTATTGCAGCCGGTCATTATTGGCACAAATGCGCTGAATTTACTTTTCAGCAAGGGGGCGGTCAGAAAATAATCATCCGGATGCCAAATAGTGATATTTTTGGCAGCTAATTTTTTTTGGTCCTCCGGCAAAAGGCAGCCGGCGGCGATGAGCTGTTTGTTTTTATATTTATCCAGTTGCGCCAAAGCGCGGTGTACCGCGCTTTGGCGCACCGAACAAAAGTTAACAACGATGAGGTCGGCTTCAGCCGCGTCTTTGGCGGATTGGCAGCCCAATTCTTTAAGCCGAGTTGCGATTTTTTCTGAATCCGATTGATTCATTTGGCATCCGTATGTAAAAATAGAGTATCTCATATAGATTGTTCATCTTTACCCCGTGGTCCCGTCTCGGCGGGACTTTACGGGGTGACAGCCATAGATGAAGATGTGGTATTTCATGCAATAGAAGCAACTTTATGCAAAAAACTCGCGCAAGTTAACGCTAAATTGCGTCTATTTTGCGTTTTTATTTTTTGTGTTAGTTGGCTTCTATGTTAACAAAACAGCGGGCTTTTTTCAAGCGCCGCCGAGAGCCGG
>JAHKAK010000092.1 GCA_018826025.1 Patescibacteria group bacterium | reverse complement strand
TGTGAAAATCCTCCGCCTCCTTGAGAACGAGCCCAGAGAACACGAGCTCTTTTCGCGTGCTCATCCATTACCTTGAGAGTCTTTATTATTTCCGTCATTTTCGAATCCTGATTTATGGATTTACGGTCACTAAACCAAAGGTCTGCTTTGCGCCAAAACCGTAAAAATTTCACCTTAATCACACACCACCAAACTCCTAAATCCGACATTGGCTTGGTGTCATTATCCATGCCTTCGTTTTGATACCGACTTTTTCCGACTGACCCATGGATAAGCAAAAATTTACGGTATGCCAAAATATAAAAAAATACATTTACTACGACAAGTAACACAACAAGGCAAAACGTGCCGATTTCGACCGGGGACAGAAAAACTGCATCAAGCATCAAAAAAAGCAGCTTGATCAAAGAAAGCCAAATTCCAATCCCGACCGCGAACAAAATCATTATACTGATTCTCAACATTTGGCCGGAGAACAAAAGAACCACCGGCCAAAGAAGTCCTCCCAAAACCATCTTTATCGTTTTCATAATTCACCTCCTCTGTTGTGGTTGATAAAAAGAACCAAAAATTGCTCCCTTCCCAATAAATAAACACTACCACAACGCCTTTCCAATATCAAGTTTCCACTTAAACATGAAAATTTACAAATCTATCATACTACAGAGTATGGTAAGAATGTAAATAAAAAAACCCGCCGCCTGATTAAAAATAAAAAAGGCGGGGTGTTTCTACGCCCGCCCGGCTGCTTTTACTTTTTTCCCTCCATTTCTTTTTTAACAAAGCTGGTCGGCCGCCAGGGATACAGCATATGGATCGAGCCAAAAGCAATGGCCTTGGCGCCCAAGGAGCGCACTTTGGCTAAATCCTCAAAATCCCAAACGGCCGAGGCAATGACTGGGATAGAAGAAGTTTGCACCGCGCGTTCCAAGAATGGCCAAACGATTGGCTGGGTAATTTTGCCTGAAACCGCACCGCCGCCCACCTGCGCCAGTGGGCTTATTTTAGTTGGAAACATCTTTTTCCAACGGACGCTATTGATGGAGACTGCTTCCACTGTGCCTTCCAGTTTTGGCAAAATCTGCTCAACGACATCTTCAACGGTCAACTTCAAAAAGAGAGGGTGACGCAATTCTTTTTTGAAGTCTCGGCAATTCCGTACGATTGCCTCGCAACATGGCCAATACGGCGAAAGATGAATATTGGGACATCGAGGATTAACCTCAACGCCAACCAAGTCAACCTTGTTCAGTATAGCCGCCATCGCTTGCATTTGGGGCTCATTTTCAAAATACACCGAAGCTACCAGCGACTCTTTTTGCCGGTCAATATAACGACCGATCTTTTCATACCACCAAAATATCCCTTGGTTACGCATAGCCACCGCATTTATCACGCCACTGGGCAGAAAACGAACGCAGTAAAAAAGATTATTGCCCTGTTGCGACAAAACTGTGATGGTCTTGGCAATATTGGTAAATAATCCAGGCTGGATTACACCCGACCAAACCAGCGGTTTTTCCCAAGGCCAACCTCGGCCGTCAAAAGCCAAAGCGCCGCTGGCCGTCACGTACTCAAAACAATGGCCATTGGATAGCTTTATCAATTTTTCCACCTCCTTATTTAATTAAAATGTACTGCGTCTAATTTAACTTTTTAAAATCTTTTTGTCAAAAAAACGACTCGTGAGTAGGGAGCTGTTTTTGGTTCAATAAAATAAATTGTTTTCCGTATTATTTTTTATAATATTTTAAAGATTTACCTGATTTTATTTTTTTTCATCAACCATTATTTTGTGTGCATAATTATATTGTGCGACATTATATTTTAAACTCAAATATTCGTGACGTCTGACGTCACGAATATTTAAAAATTAAAAAATCGCCTCGATTAGCGAAGCGATTCAACTTATAAAAATACGAATACTTAATACTTTTTTAGCAAATCAAGACTGGGGTCAAAAGGACCATCTTTTTTAAGCAGAGGAGTTAAAACCTCTCCCCCGCAATCAGGACACTTTTCTGGAGCTCCTCCCGACTCCAGCAATGACCCGGTTTTTTTGCAACTTCGACACTGCCATTCAGGAACGACCTCCACAATGCCTTGTGTAGCAGTTTCTGGTGTTTCAGGAAAAATTGTAATGTCCGATTGGCACAAAGGACACTTTTTGTCCGCCGGCACCTCCAGATACATGGCCGATAACATTAACCGTGATAATGAACAATTTCCTATGATATTTGCGCAAATCCATCTTCGCTTATCAATATGTCTCATCTCTCCCTCCTTTTTGAAGAACTATTTCATCAACTCTCTAATTTTATCCTCCCCCACCAACTTAATGCTCCCCTGCTTATTCGTCAAGACTAAACCTAAAACTTTTCCTTCAATATTGCCAAGAGCCGCGCCGTCGGCCAAGGATGATTCACTGAACGAAAAAGAAATTTCCGGCGAGAAGGTTTTTATAATGCCAATGTTGGTAAATTTAGAGAAAGCTTCACCTATTTTAGAAGCGCCAACCAAAACAACCCGCTTGCCCAAAGATAAATTCTGGCTATCGCCAAAATCCGCTATTGGCAAATTGTTGGCTGTAATTTTAATCAAAGCGATATCATTCGTGGCGTCTTGCTTAACCAATTGCGCTTCATATTCTTGGTTATCACGCAACACCAAAATTTTGGCGTCCTTGGCCAAAGAAAAATTAGCCGTGGCGATCAACCCGTCGCTGGTTAAAATAAAACCGGAATTTTCTATCGCTATCCGACCTGTTTTTTCTACGCGCACGGCGACGACCGCGTTACCGATTTTATTTATCGCTTCTTGATAGGCCGTATCCTCGGAAACATAAATCTTTTCGGTTTTATTGATAATGGTTGTGGCTTCGTTAACATTGTAAAGCCAAGCCACTTTATTAAACGGCGAAAAGCTCGTCAGCCAAGGCAAAAACGCGCGGCTGAAAAACACGCCGGCCAGCCCGCCAACCAAAAATACCAAGAGCCAAAAACCGATTATTTTTTTATAGTCTTTTTTCTTGGGCATAATAATTCTATGCTTTTCTAGCCGCCCATAGCGGGAAAATAGCCAGAAAATCGCGGCGAGCTTCGCGTTAAGAAATTGCCAGCGGGACGAGGGAGCGAAGCCGCGTAGGACGTCTACAGCGGCGAAGCGAACCGAGTTGTCCGCGGCAATTTTAGCGAAGCGAGCCTGATTTTCTCTATTTTTACGCTCGGGCGCAGTTTTTACGCCACTTTTTGCTGTCAAAAAGTGGCCAAATAACTGTCTTAAAATTAATGTCCGAGCGTTATTTTATGAGTATCCCTTTCTCTCCCGCATCAATAATCAATAAGCTCCCTTCTGTAACTTCCCCTGTTAAGATTTTTTTAGCGATGGCATCTAAAATCACCTGCTGAATCAAACGTTTCAAGGGACGCGCGCCGTAATTAGGGTCGTAGCCCTTATCCGCCAAATACTTTTTGGCGCGGCTGCTCACTTTTATTTTAATTTTCTTGGCCGCCAGCCGCTTTTGAACTACCGCCAATTGCAAATCCACGATTTGCGCCAAGTTCTCGCGAGTTAAACTGTCAAACACAATAATTTCATCCACCCGATTCAAAAACTCTGGTTTAAAGCTTTGCCGTAACGATTCTAAAACTTTATCCTTCATTGCCTGCTGCTCCTGTTTTTTGGGCTCCTCGTCCGCAAAGCCCAGCGTGAAATTTTTTACAATTTCATTGCCAACATTGGAAGTCATAATGATAATCGCATTTTTAAAATTCACCGCGCGCCCCTTGCTATCGGTCAAGCGACCATCGTCCAAAATTTGCAACAGCATATTAAAAACTTCCGGATGGGCTTTTTCAATTTCGTCAAATAAAACGACGCTATAGGGCCGGCGGCGAATCGCCTCGGTTAACTGCCCGCCCTCCTCAAAACCAATGTAGCCCGGCGGCGAACCCACCATGCGAGACACCGAGTGCTTTTCCATGTATTCGGACATATCTAATCTCACAATCGCGTTCTCGTCGTTAAACATAAATTCGGCTAAGGCCTTAGCCAATTCAGTTTTACCCACGCCCGTTGGCCCCAAAAAGATGAACGAGCCGATCGGCCGCTTCTCTTCCGCCACGCCCGCGCGCGCTCGCCTCACCGCGTTGGCAATCGCGGCAATTGCCTCTTCTTGGTCAATCACGCGCTTATGCAACTCTATTTCCATGCGCGTTAATTTTTGCATTTCGCCTTCCAGCATTTTTTGCACCGGAATTCCCGTCCAGCGGCCAACAACTCTGGCAATTTCCGGCTCCTCAATCTCCTCTTTAAGCAAAGGCTTATCTTTTTGAAAATCAACTAATTTTTTCTGATTAGCTTTCATCACTTTTTCCTGTTCGGGAATTTTGCCGTATCTGATTTCCGCCACTTTCGCCAAGTTTCCCTCGCGAGAAGCAATATCCGCTTCCTGCTTTAAAGCGTCAATTTTTTTCTTGGCCTCGCTGATTTTCACGATTAAATCATGTTCGTTTTTCCAACGCAACTCCGCTTCTTTGGATTTTTCTTTAAGATCCGCCAACTGTTTTTCTACCTGGCGCAGATGCGAGCGGCCGTCTTTACTGGTTTCTTTTTTCAACGCCTGCTTTTCAATTTCAAGTTGTATTATCTTTCGTTTTTGCTGATCCAGCTCCGTGGGCATGCTGTCAATTTCCAGTCGCAGCGCCGCCGCTGCTTCGTCAATTAAATCCACCGCCTTGTCTGGCAAAAAGCGGTCGGAAATATAACGGGAGCTTAAGTTCGCCGCCGCCACAATCGCCTCGTCCGTGATACGCACGCCATGGTACACCTCATATTTTTCTTTCAACCCCCGCAAAATCGCTACCGTATCTTCAATTGTGGGCTCTTGCACATAGACCTGCTGGAACCGCCGCGCCAGCGCCGGGTCGCGCTCAATGTATTTTTGATACTCTTTCAGGGTGGTGGCGCCAATAGCCCGCAACTCGCCCCGCGCCAAAGCCGGCTTTAAAAGATTGGAAGCATCTATCGCGCCTTCGGCCGCGCCCGCGCCAACCAAAGTGTGAAGCTCGTCAATAAATAAAATATATTTTCCGGCCGAGCGGTCAATTTCTTTCAAAACAGCCTTAATCCGGTCTTCAAACTCGCCGCGGAACTTAGTGCCCGCCACCAACGCTCCCAAGTCCATAGCGATTAATTCTTTGTTCTTCAGACTTTCAGGCACATCACCGCTAACGATTCTCTGCGCCAAACCCTCAACAATCGCAGTTTTACCCACGCCTGCTTCGCCAATCAGCACGGGGTTGTTTTTTGTCCGGCGCGAAAGCACCTGCATCACGCGCCTGATTTCCTCGTCTCGGCCAACCACCGGATCCAATTTTTCTTTGCGCGCCAGCTCCGTTAAATTGCGCGCGTATTTTTCCAGCACCTGATATTTACTTTCCGGCTCCATGTCCGTGACTTTTTGGCTGCCTCGCACCGTGTCCAAAATTGTCATCACGTTTTGTTTCTCCACGCCAAAACCTTTAAAAATTTCTTTGGCGCGGCTTGATGCTTCCAGGACCGCCAGCAATAAATGCTCAACCGAGACAAATTCATCGCCCAATTTTTGCGCTTCGCGGCTGGCGTTATTAATTAATCGGCCAAGTTCCGGGCTCAACATCACCTGCCCAAAGGGCACCTCGCCCAAAATCCTTGGCAGGCGCGTGATCTCTTTTTCCAGTTCCGTTTCCAAAAACGGCAAATTAACTTCCAGTTTTTCCAATAAAGTTTTAACAATCCCTCCATCTTGCAAAATCAAAGCTAAGGCCAAATGCAAAATATCAATTTGGGTTTGTCCGCGCTCGGCCGCAAAATTATGCGCCTCGCGCAACGCTTCTTGAGCTTTAATTGTGAATTTATCTATCTGCACGTTCGCTTTGCTCAAATGTAAAATGTAAATCTCAAAATGTAAAATTTTTGTATCCCGCCGAAGGCGGGATGATTTTAACATTTTGCATTGTCATTTTTCATTTTGATTTTTTAATTTTAAATTATTTTTATAGTCCTCTATCGCCGCTCGCAACCCTTTCACCGCCAAATCGGCGCAGTGGGTTTTGATTGGCGGCAAAGAGCCCAAAGCTTCAGCAATATCCGAATACTTAATCTTCAGCGCCTCGTCCAGTGTTTTGCCTTTGGCCATGGCTGTTACCATGGAAGAGGTGGCAATGGCCGCCACGCACCCCAGCGTTTCAAACTTTATATCTTTTATTATCTCCTGCCCCTTTTTATTTTTGGCCACCTTAATATAAATATTCATTAAATCACCGCAATTGTGAAGACAAAAGGCATCCGAGGTAAATGAGTGAGTGCTTGAAACCTCAAGATTGTAGACTAATCCCCTATAATTTAATTCTTTGATTTGTGTTATCGGCGTGTAGCAAAAGTTTTTATCAAACCAAGAATCAACCGAAGCATACGATCGCGGGATATATTCCACACCGAGAATAGAACATAATTTTATCAAAGAATCTCTCTGGCCGATATGAATTCTATATGCCTCTTTATGATTTACGTTTTTGATTTTTTTTTCCTTATCAACATAGATTGAAGGAACAATTTTTTGCCTTAGAAGCAATATCTTTATCTGTTGAGCCAATTTATAAGAAACCGTGACATATCCTCCCCTTGCCCCGGCCCTCTTAAGATTAAGACAACCGTCTCCTTTCCATAAACCATAAATTAAGGGCTTTTGTCTTTCGGGGGAGAGATGCATAATAAAATCGGGAATTATTTTGTTTGCCGCCCCATTTTTTAATATCTCTTTAAAAAATCGGGCTAATTTTGCGCTATAAAGATCAATAACAACTGTTTTTCTTTCTGGTAATCTCCGCACGGCTATATCCAAATTAAATAGTTTTTTTGATATTTTCTTGATGTCATTGACAATTTCATCTTCCTTAATATTTAACGTAAATGAAATAAAAGTTCTGGACGGCCTGTCTTGAACATATCCTTCTGATAAAAAATAACCGAATAATCTCAATAAATCAGAATTTATAAGAATTTTATTTGGAATCTCCTTACTCCTAAAATCCCATTTAGATTTAGGGATGCTAATCGTTTTATAGTTTAAATTGTTTTTTTCTTTTAATACGGGGTATAAAATAATATCTCCTTTCTTCAATTCTTCCGCATGATGCCAAGCGGGAACAAGTTGTTTTTTATTCTTTGTTCTCAAATATTTATATCCCGGCAGCAATTTTATAGATAGAATAAGATGATCGGGCGTCAAGCAAATCTTGCCTAATTTATTTTTAATCGCTAATATCTTTCCGCTATAATCTCTCTTCGTAGTCTTATTAACTTTACTATATCTGCCATTTGAAGACAGAACTCTTTCTGCCACGGTAATTTTATCTATTTCTCTGATTCCGTTGCTTATATGAATATTTTGCTTTGGCAGAAGACAAACCGGGTTGCCAACTTCGCCCGCGCCATCAGGGTTGATCATTTTACCCATATTAGCGGGATTCTGAAAATGTTTGATAACTTTCTTAGAATACATCATTTTATCACGAATCAAGCGCGAATTCTCGCTAATCAATACGAATTGACTACACGTCGATACCGTACGCCTGTTTTTGTAAAAAATATAATAATTACTAATAAAACTGAAATGATCTTTACCAAAATCGGGACAAATTATTTAATCCACCCTCACCTCATAAACCCGATACAACGAATCTTCCCCTTCGTCATAATAATCCGGCACTAGGGCTTCTTCAATTAATTTTACACCCAAGTTTTCCAGATCAGCTTGATATCTAGACATAAAAGCCTGCGAAGTTTCTCTCAAATGCATATCCAATAATACCGGCTGGCCATCCTTAGTGGCTTTCGCTTTTAATTTACCGATAAATTCTTTCATTGCCTCCCAGCCAATTCCCTGCCTTTGCGCTTCCGGCAAAACCGCGATGTCTTCCATGTATATTGATTTATCGCCTTCGTCCGTTTCGTCTTCCACGCCAATTATATACGCCACTATTTCTGCTTGTTTTTTGCCCGACCTAATCCCTCTCATAGCCACCGAATATTCAAAACCATTCCCTCTTTTAATATCTTCAACCATTGTTTGTCCGCTAATCAGTCCCGTACCCGCGTAAATCTTTCTTTCCGTTTGCAAGACTCGCGCTAGATTTTTATCGCTTATTGATTCAACTTTTAAATTTTTAAATTCTACTTTGGGAATTTCTTTTACTTTTTTTTCAATAACTTTTTTCTCTTCCGCCTGCCAAACTAATTTTACGCTTTTTTCTTGCGCTTCCAAGAAATATCCATCTATTCTGTTGCTGCCGCCAATTTTTTCGTATTGACCATTATCTTCACTTAGTTTGGCCAATTCTGACCCCGTGGGCAAATCATTATTGGCTTTTCCTAAAACCACTTTGTCCGCACCGATTTTTCTAGCATAATCTTTAATATACTCCAATAATTCATTAGATAATTGTTCGGAAAAATTGGAACTATACAATGTGTTAGATTCGATATTATCGATAACTAAAGCTTTTTCTCCTTTATTATTTTGTCCCAGCCAGCACCAAGCCGCTGTTACCGGTTCGTTTTTTGTTTCATCCCAGATATTAACAATTTGAATGCCTAAATCAGTATTGTAATCGGCGATAGTCGATTCCGCGCCCATATGCGCGCTATCTATGCAAATACAGCAAGGCGAATAATTGCCTTGGTACAGATCAATATCCGGATTTCTCGCCCAGACAAAAATGCTCATGGGTCGCGATTCCAGTTGTTCCGTTTCTTTGTCGCCTCTTTCAGAAAACAAATTGGCCAAATCGGTTCTATCTGAATCAAAGTGATTAAACTGCATGGCGACTTTTTGGTCTATTTCTTGAATCAAAGCTTCGCTTCTTTCTTGTCCCAAGCACGGCGATATCAAGTTCGGCAAATTGGTTTTAAATTCTTCTATCCGGCTTTCCAAGTCG
>JAHKAK010000091.1 GCA_018826025.1 Patescibacteria group bacterium | reverse complement strand
CTGATAAATCGCTGGCCTCTTTGATGACCAATTGGGCTAAATATTTTGAGCGGGAAAATTTGGCGCAAGAAGTTATTGCTTATGATAAAAAAGCCAAGTATTTACTGGCCAAAGAAATGAAATTGGGAGAGGGGAAGATAAGGGTGGCGATTAAGTAGTCGCTCGGCGTTCGCCGATAAAAAACGTCGTCGGCTATGCGTGATAACATAGAATCTAATTTTAGCCGCGGCTTGAAGTCTGGCCGCCTCTTAAAAACTAATCAGACTGCGTGGTGGAGGCGTCTGCGACACATTTTTATCGGCGAAAGCCTCGCTTAAAAGTAGAAGGAATCCGAGCGTTAGAAAAGCAAATCCTCGCTTGGGGTCCGGGCAGAATTTGTGAACAAGCTTCCTATCTATAAAACCGAAGGCATTATTTTAAAATCAGCCGATTGGGGCGACCTGGACCGGCTGTTAACTATTTATACGCGGGGCTATGGCAAGATTCAGGCGCGAGCCATCTCGGCGCGCAAGAGAGATTCAAAATTAAACGGCCTGTTGCAAAGCTTCACCCTCAGCCAATTTTTACTGGCTAAAAGCAAGACCATTGATATTATTACTGACCTGTCGGTAATAAACGGCTATAATTATTTACACAATAATTTAGAAAGCCTCGGCTATGCGTTTTATTTTTCCGAGCTGATAGATAAATTAATTACCGCACCCGAGCGCGATGAAAATGTCTGGCGGCTGGTAGCGCGGGCTTTTGAAGTATTGAATGATCCGCCCAAAGTCCTTTGCGTTGCTGGGGCAAAAGGTGGAGAAGTTTGTGTTAAGGGAGAAAATTTACCCAAAATAAAAGTTTTATTCGAAGATAAATTACTGGAATTTTTGGGCCATCCTACACCAAGGCTACGGATGGCAAGCCAGCCTACACCTTTACAGCGATTAAATTATTTGCAGTCGTTGGCGGGCGAGCGAATAAACGCACATAAGTTTCTGGCGCAGATATAAATTAATTTGAAAACAAAAACCCCGCCTTGGCGGGGTTTTAAAATAAGAGAAATTTTATTTTAACGCTTGAACGATTTTAGATAATTCTACTAATTCCGTTTTGGCTGCATCACGTTTTTTAAGCTCCACTGATTTTTCTTTTAAGGTTTTGGCGGAAACAACTAGACGATATGGCAGGCCGATTAAATCCGCTTCGGCGAATTTTTGGCCGGCCGGCAGAGAACGGTCATCATATAAAACTTCAAGATTTTCTTTGGTTAGCTTTTCATAAAGCGCGTCGGCTTCTTTTTTGACGTTGGCATCATCGCCAAGGGCAATCAAGTGATATTTATAAGGCGCGATATTTTCGGGCCAGATTATACCTTTGTCATCGTGGCTTATTTCGACAATCGTGCCCATTACTCGGCCGGGGCCGATGCCGTAACATCCCATAATGACATTTTGCTCTTGACCGTTTTGATCTTTAAACTTTAAATCAAAAGGGGCGGAATATTTAGCGCCAAGTTTAAAAATATTGCCGATTTCAATGGCCCTGGCTTCTTTAAAGCCCATGCCGCCGCAAGCCGGACAGGCGGGTGTTTCGGCTTTGATTTCTTTATTGATGGCGAATTTTTTACAATTATCACAAATAAAAATCGTATCTTCGCCGGCCTCAGAAACCGTTTGAAATTCGTGCGAGTATTTGGAAAACGATCCGCCGCCGGCCGCCGTTAAGTATGTTTTTTCGCCCAAGCCGCACCTCTCAAAAATTTTAAAATAAGCGGTGGTGGTTTGCTTATAATAATTGTCTAGGTCTTCTTGGCTGGTATGAAAAGAATAAAGGTCTTTCATGGAAAACTCCCGGCCGCGCAAGAGGCCTGATTTGGCGCGCGCTTCATTGCGGAATTTGGTTTGGATTTGAAATAAAGCAAAGGGCAGGTCTTTATATGAGAGGACGAGTTTTTTAGCCAGGGGGGAGATAACTTCTTCGTGCGTCGCACCGAGCGCAAAGTCTTTGTCGCCAAAGGCTTTGAGTTTTAGCAGAGCGTCAAAATTATTCCAGCGGCCGGTTTTATCCCAATTTTCTTTGGGTTGCAGGGCGGGCATTAAAATTTCTTGTCCGCCAATTAACAGCATTTCTTCACGGATAATATTTTCAATTTTTCGCAAAACAGCCAGTCCCAGCGGCAGAAAGCTATAAATTCCCGCGGCCAGTTTATCAATGAAGCCGGCGCGGGTCAGTAAAATTGAGTTAACGCTCTCTTCGTCCTTGGGCGCTTCGCGCAGGGTTTTGGTGGCTAAAGTAGATTGGCGCATGGTGGTAATTTAGTGAAAGATTTGTTAATTTAAATATAGCTTGAAAACTCTATTTTGACAACTTCCATTATTTTTTTGTCATCCTGAGGCGTAGCCGAAGGATCTGTTGCGCGGGTCGCTACGCTCCCGCGAGATTCCTCGCTTCGCTCGGAATGACTAACTGGGTTATGCAATCCAAAAAATTCCAACGCAAAATTGAAGATTTTGTTTGCGGCCATTGCGGACATAAAATTAAGGGTACGGGCTATACCGATCATTGTCCCAAATGTCTTTGGTCGCAACACGTTGACGTTAATCCGGGCGACCGGCAAGCTGATTGCGGCGGGGACATGGAACCTATCGGTGCGGAGATTAAAGGTGACGCCAATATTATTTATTATAAATGCCAACGTTGCGGCTTGGCGCATCGCGTTAAAGCCGCGGGAGAGGATAATATAGAAGTGATAATAAATTTGAGTGCGAGCTTAACCCCGTTAAAAATTATGGAATAAACCAATTAGGGTAAATAAAACAAGTAATAAAATAAGAAAGCATTTAAAATTTATAAATTATTTGATAATTTTTAAAGTGGTTAACATAATAAAGCAATAGAGGTATACTATATATAGTAGCGTTTTAGGATGCAATAACATATCAAATAGAATCGATTGGCTCTTTAAAAATTTTCAATGAAGGAGGGAAAAAACATGAACGAAAATCGTTTTTATTGGAAGGGCGAGCCGGGGCTTTGGCCGGCTATTGATGACCCATTCAACATAGGCCCGGAACAGCTTCCGGTTCCGGAGAATCTTTTGGAGGGCGTCGATTCCGATGACGATGTTCATATTATTTATATCGACGACTAAGGCTGACCTTTTGCCCCCGCAGGGATACGGTTCCTGAGGGGGTTTTTATTTGACGGCAAGGGGGAGTTAATTTAGAATTAAGAGATATATGGAACGAGTCTTTTCGGGAGTACAGCCCAGTGGGGTGCTCCATATTGGCAATTATTTGGGGGCGATAAAAAACTGGTTGGAATTGCAAAACGATTACCAGTGTATTTTTTGCGTGGTTGATCTGCACGCCATCACCGTGCCGCAGGAACCAAAAGAATTGTTGGCCAAAACCATTGAAGTCGCTAAAATCTATCTGGCCGCGGGTATTGACCCCAAAAAATCAACGATTTTCGTGCAGTCGCATATCAAAGAGCACGCTGAATTGGCGTGGTTATTAAACACTATAACGCGCATTCCCGAACTGGAACGAATGACGCAATTTAAGGATAAAATTAGGGGGCAAAAAAGCGAAGTTAGCATGGGATTGTTTGATTATCCGGTTTTGATGGCGGCCGATATTTTATTGTATAAAGCCGCGAAGGTGCCGGTGGGGGAAGACCAAGTGCAACATATTGAGTTGGCGCGGAGTTTGGCGCAACGATTTAACGGTCGTTTCAGTGAAGTTTTTATTATCCCCAAGCCCATGGTGCGCAAAGAAGGCGCACGGATTATGGGGCTGGATGACCCAACTAAAAAAATGGCCAAAAGCGCCAATAGCGCCTATAACTACATTGCCCTAACTGATTCGCCGGATACAATCCGCGAGAAGATAAAAAAAGCCATGACGGATTCGGGCAAAGAAATCGTGTCTGGCCCGGATAAACCCGCGCTTGCCAATTTGCTGACGATCCATTCTTTGTTGGTTGGCCAGCCTGTGGTGGAAGTGGAACAGCAATATCAGGGAAAAAGCTACGCAGAATTCAAAAACGATCTGGCGGAAGTGATTATTGGATTTTTAGAGCCAGTTCAGAAAAAGTATAATGCGTTGGATGATAGCGAGGTATTAAAAATTTTGCGCGCCGGGGCCAAAAAAATCCAGCCAATCGCGACAAAAACCATGGCGGAAGTAAAAAAGGTGATGGGGATAATAGAATAAAGCAGCTGATAGCAAGCGGTGTAATAAAAATACTCCTGGGCGGAGTATTTTTTTATTCTGTATTCTAATGTTCTTAAGAACATTAGAATACAGAATTTAAGACAACAAAGATATGATAAGTTCAACAATAGATTTGTTCTCTATTAGTAAGGCGGATTTTTCGGCCGCGGGCAGATAAATTAATTTATCGTAGATTATCAGCGCGCCGGGAATATTTTTTTTCATTTCTTTGAGATTAACGCTGCCTAGCCGTTTTTTGATTTCCGGCAATTTAGCGTGCCAAATTTTGAGAGCATTGGCGTCTGAACCGATAAAATAAATATCCTCGGTTTGGCTTTGGGAAAAATCATCCAGCAAAAATTTTATTTCGTCGGCCGTGAAAGAGCGGATCTCTGTTTGTCCTGTCAGGTTATATTTGGCGCGCAGAGCCGAAATTATGCGCACGAATTCCCGTTCCCGTTCTTCCACTTCCCTTTTTTGCACGCGCAGGAGCCCAAGCAAAGCGTCGGGCGACTGGGCGGAAAAATAGGAGCGCTCGCCCTGCACCGCGCCTTGGCGCCTAATTTCCCGCATTAAGCCCTTGGCCGTTAAAGCCTTGATTATTTCGTAGACCGTGGGACGCGAAAGACCAGCTTTTTTGGCTATGTTCTGGACCGAATCGAAGCCCAATTCTAAAGCGGCCAGATAGACGGCAACCTCTTTTTCTTTGAGCCCGAGCTTGCGCAATTCCAAGTTGATCATATTTGACATATTTTGAGTTTAGCGCCGCTTGAGAACTTTGTCAAGTTTTATTTTACAAAATTCACTCGGCTATTGCTTCCGAAAGCGTAAAATTTCCCCAGCGTGGAAATTTTACTCGCCAGTTTTGTTCGCTCGCCCCGCTACGACGGGGCGCCGTGCCCGCTTACAAAACTGAGCGTTTCGGAAATCAATAGCCTCGTTCATGGTCACGGAAAGCATACGGTTGATTTTGCCTGTTTTTCATTGCTGGGGCTTACTTTTTAGTCATTAATATTGGACACTTCTTCTTTCATTTGTTAGCATATGGATATGGATTTAAAGGAACTCTTAAGCCAATTTAAAGACGATTTGAAAAAAATCTCATCGCTCGAGGATCTTGAAGCGGTGCGTTTGAAGTACGCCGGCAAAAAAGGGGTTTTAGCTAAATTCTTGGAGGAGATAAAAACTTTATCCGTGGAAGAAAAAAAAGAAGCAGGCAAGAAAATTAACGAGGCCAAGCAGGAAATCCAAGAGAAGATCGCGGAACTCCAAAATAGTTTGGCCGGCGCCAAAAGCGCCAGCGCACAGGATAGGTTCTATAAAACTTTGCCGGGTAAAAAAATCGCCGCGGGTCATTTGCATATTATCACGCAGGCTATTCGGGAAATTGTGGAAATTTTCAAACCGCTAGGTTTTGTGCGTGTGCGCCATCCGGAAATTGATTGGGAGTGGTTTGCTTTTGAAGCCTTAAATATTCCGGCCACGCATCCGGCGCGGGATGAATGGGAAACTTTTTTTGTGGATTCGCCGCCCGATGAAAAATACGGCCGCTTGGTGATCACCCCACACACTTCCAATGGTCAGGTCCGCGAAATGTTAAAAAATGAATTACCAATTCGGATGCTGGGAATTTCGCGTTGCGGCCGGCGCCAGGAAGATGTTAGTCACTTACAAACTTTTTTTCAGTTTGAAGGACTGGCCGTGGACAAAGGAATTAGTATTACTCATCTTAAGGGTACGTTAGATTATTTTGCCAAAAACTTTTTTGGGCCGGGACGGGAGATTCGACTGCGGCCGCATGACTTTCGCTTTACCGAACCGAGTTTTGAAGTGGATATAAATTGCAGCTTGTGCTTGGGCAAGGGTTGTAATTTTTGTAAAAGTGGATGGGTGGAATTGGGCGGCGCTGGCATGGTCCATCCCAATGTTTTAAAAGCTGGCGGCATTGACTCCAAAATTTATACCGGTTTTGCTTTTGGCTGGGGAGTGGAGCGGACATACATGATGAAATCGGGCACGCAAATTGATGACATTCGGCATTTATTTAATAATGATTTAAGGTTTTTGGAACAGTTCTAGTATTTTTATGAATATTCTCGTTCCGCAAAATTGGTTGAAAGACTACGTTAAAACCGATGCCAAGCCGGCGGATATTGCCAATGCTTTATCATTGCACGCTTTTTCGGTGGAAAAAATTATTGAAACGGCTAATGGTGAGCCGGTTTTTGAAATTGAAATTACACCCAATCGCAGGGATGCTCTTTCGGTTTTAGGAATTGCGCGGGAACTTAAAGCTTTGCTGCCGCGGCTGGGCTTTAAAGCCGAGTGGCCAGAGATAAAAAATAAAAAGGGCAACGAAACTGATAAGTTAAAATTGGATGTTCAGATAGCTGATAAATCTTTGGTGCCGCGCTTTTCCGCTTTAATTTTGGAAGATGTGGAAATTAAAGACTCACCTGATTTTATAAAACAGCGGCTGGAAGCTGTCGGACAGCGGCCATTAAACAACGTTATTGATATCACTAATTATTTGATGTTCGATAAAGGCCAGCCGATGCACGCTTTTGATTATGATAAAATCAAGGGTGCTAAGATGATTTTGCGAGAATCTCGGAAAGGTGAAAAACTGATAACATTAGATGGCGCAACACGAGAATTACCAGCGGGTGTGATTGTGATTGAAGATGGCGATAGTCGCTTGATTGATCTTTGCGGGATTATGGGTGCGCAAAACAGCGAGGTGGACCAAAATACCAAGCGCGTTTTGTTGTTTGTTCAGGTTTACGATCCGGTGCGAATTCGTAAATCTTCAATGGTCCTGGGCCATCGGACCGAAGCGGCGTTGCGTTTTGAAAAAGGGATTGATTTTGAGGGTGTTATTCCGGCGCTCTGGGAAGCAACGGATTTAATGAAGCAATATGCCAATGCCAAAGAAGCTTCAAAATTAATTGATATTTTGAATGTTGAATACGAAACGAAAGAAGTTTTGGTTGATTACGAAAAAATAAATTTAGTGGCGGGAATTGAGATTAACAAAAAAACGGTGGATGAAATTTTGCAAGGATTGGGATTTGAACTGGGGGACCAAAAAGTTAAGGTGCCTTCTTGGCGGTATGATGATATTGATTTGCCTGAAGACCTGGCCGAAGAAGTCATCCGGTTTTATGGCTATTATAAATTACCCAATAAATTATTAACCGGTGATCTGCCAAAAAGAACCAGGCAGAGACTCTTTTCTTTAGAATTTACGGTTAAAATTTTTTTAAAGCATCAGGGATTTTTTGAATGCTATACAAATTCTGCCACCAGCGAAGAGCTGGCAGGCAAGGGAGCTTTACAAATAGCAAATCCCTTGACCGAAGAATTTAAATATTTTCGGACTTCCCTATTGCCGCAACTGGCAGAAGTAATAACCAAAAACCTTAGTTACGGTGACAGAATTAAAGTTTTTGAGCTGGCCAGTGTGTATTTGTCGCAAGAAGGAAAGTTGCCGGCTCAACCGTTAAGATTGGGGCTGGTTGCCAAGGGGATGGAATTTTTAGAATTTAAAGGTGTAGTGGAGGCATTGCAAAAAGAGATTGGCGTTAAAGATTCTGTTGATTTTAAAATTCAAGAACAAAAAGAAGATGTTTTAATGGCAGAACTTGATTTTGAAGAATTAATCAAAAAGGCGACAAAAATAAAAAGTTATCAGCCGCTTTGCGGTTTTAATTCGATTAAAGAAGATTTAACGCTGGTTGTTCCGCCAGATGGCGATATAACTTATCCGCAAATTGAAAAGATAATTTTGGACAGCGACCGCCGCATTTTGAAACTTAATTTTAAAGGTATTTATAAAAACTTTTTAACGCTGGCCATTGAATACCACGATAGCGCCAAACAAATTTCATCTGAGCAAACGCAAGAGATAAGGAAGAAGATTTTTGAAGAACTGGAGAAAAAATTGGGAGTGAAATTGAAAATGTAAGATATTATGCGGACAATACGAATTTAATGCTGACAATGCGAACTGCGAACAAAAAAAAGATCAAAAACCTTTTTCGCAGTTCGTAGGTTGGCATAATATTCGTAGTTTCGCATCATATTATGCTTGATATCAAATTCATCAGAGATAATAAGGAGGCGGTGAAAGCCAACGCCACCAATCGAGGCGTTAATGTTGATATTGATAAACTTTTATCTTTGGACGAACAGCGCCGCAGAATTATCGTGCAAGTTGAAGCGTTGCGTGCCAGTCAGAATAAAGCCAGTGAAGAAATTGCCAAAGAAAAAGACCCTGCGGCGCGGCAAGCCAAGATTGACGAAATGAAAAAAGTGAAAGAGGAATTAGGCGGACTGGAGCCGGATTTTAAAAAAATTGAAGAAGAATACGGGAAGCTGTTAATGGCTGTGCCCAACATAGCCTTGCCCAATGTTCCTATCGGTAAAGATGAGAATGAAAATGTTCCAATGCGCCAGGTTGGTAAATTGCCGGAGTTTGATTTTAAACCCAAGGAGCATTGGGAAATAGGAGAAGAGCTGGATATAATTGATACCAAGCGGGCGGCCAGGGTTAGCGGAGCGAGGTTTAGCTATTTAAAAGGGGGATTAGCCTTAATGGAATTTGCTTTAATTCAGTTAGTTTTCTCTGTTGTGACTGATGAGAACATTCTTAAAAAAATTATTAAATCAGCTAAATTGAATATTGAGCCGAAACCCTTTATTCCGGTTATTCCGCCAGTACTTATAAAAACAGAGCCGTTTAGGCGAATGGCGAGACTCGAGCCGCGGGAAGAGCGTTATTATATTCCCGAAGACGATCTTTATCTGATTGGTAGCGCCGAGCACACTTTGGGGGCTTTGCACTTGGATGAGACTTTTAATGAAGCGGATTTACCCGTGCGCTACATTGGTTTTTCAACCGCTTTTCGCCGCGAGGCGGGTTCTTACGCCAAGGATTTAAAGGGAATTTTACGGGTCCATCAATTTGACAAAGCGGAAATGGAATCGTTTTGTTTACCGGAAAAATCAACAGAAGAACAAAATTTATTCGTGGCTATTCAGGAGCATCTGATACAGTTATTAAAAATTCCGTATCAGGTGGTGATGATTTGCACGGGTGATATGGGCGCTCCGGATGCCAGGCAAATTGATATAGAAGCGTGGTTGCCCGGGCAAAACCGCTATCGCGAAACGCACACGGCGGATTTAATGACGGATTATCAATCCAGCAGTTTAAACACTAAGGTTAAGCGTCAAGACGGTAAAACGGAATTTGCGCACATGAATGACGCCACAGCTTTTGCCATTGGCCGGACATTGATTGCTATAATGGAAAATTATCAGCAAGCAGACGGTAGCATAGAAATTCCCAAAGTTTTGCAGCCGTGGATGGGCGGAATAAAAAAAATCAAAAATAAAAAATCATAATTTATAATAGTGTCATCCCGGGCTTGACCCGGGATCCAGGTTTAGAAATTTGGGTCTGGATTCCCGCTTTCGCGGGAATGACAAAACGGTTATTATGCCACGAATTTTAATTAAAGATGTTAAGCAGAAAATCGGCGCCAAAGTGCAAGTTATGGGTCGCGTAATGAACGCACGGCTGTTGAGCAACGTGAGCTTTTTTCAAGTGCAGGATTATTCCGGCGCGATTCAAACCGTCTGGGAAAAGCTGGTGGAAGCGAAAGCGGGAGACGCAGTAGAAATTATCGGCGAAGTTAGAGAGGACAAGCGCGCTAAGGGGGGGTGCGAAATTCTGGGTGAAGAATTAAAAATTATCAGTGCCAACACGGAGGACTTGCCATTTGACTTGGCCAAAAAAGACCTTAATTTACAATTAACCACTTTGCTGGATTGGCGCGCTTTGTCGTTGCGCCATCCCAAAGTTCAGGCGATTTTTAAGCTTTATGATTTACTGTTGAAGCACTATGGTTTGGTCATGAGAGATAACGGCTTTACGGAAGTTAAAACGCCAAAGATTTTGGGTGCGGCCTCAGAAGGCGGAGCGAACTTTTTCAAAATAAAATACTTTGACCAAAGCGCGTATTTGGCACAAAGCCCGCAGTTTTACAAGCAAATTATGGTTGGCGTTTTTGAGCGGGTATTTGAGATTGGCTCAACCTTCCGTGCCGAGCCGCATTTTACCACTCGCCACGTTAACGAATATATCAGCTTGGACGCCGAAATGGGATTTATTATGAGCTTCAAAGACGTGATGGCAATATTGAATAAAGTTTTAGCGGAAGTTTTCGCCAAAATTCAAGAAGAAGGCGCAGAATTTTTAGCGTTGTATGATGTTAAAGGTATTGCCGTTCCTAAAGAAATTCCATCGGTAAAATTATCCGAGATTCGGGAAATCATCAAGAAAAAATATGATTATACAATTCCTGAAGGCACGGATATTGATCCGGAAGGGGAACGCTTGGCCGGCCGATACGCCAAAGAAGAATTTAATTCGGATTTTATTTTTATCACGCATTATTTTTGGAAAGAGAAACCTTTTTACACTATGCCGTCGGCGGAGAACCCCAAAGAAACGGAAGGTTTTGATCTAATTTATAAAGGAGTAGAGCTGGTTACCGGCAGCCAGCGCATTCATAAATATGACGAGTTAATTGCTAATATGAAAAAGAAAGGGATAAAACCTGATGGCATGGAATATTATCTGGATGTTTTCAAATTTGCCATGCCGCCGCACGGCGGCTGGGGCATGGGCTCGGAAAGATTAATTCAGCAAATGCTGGGACTTGGCAGTATTAAAGAAGCGATTTTATTTCCGCGGGATGTTAAGCGCTTGAGCCCGTAAAATGAGCTTGAAAAATGAGCTTAATTATGGTAAAATATACATATGAAATTTAGACAAGCGTTGTTTTGGGATACCAATCCCGATAGAATAGATGTTAAGAAAAACGCTCAATATATAATTGAGCGGATTTTAGATTTTGGCAACGACGAGGAAGTGAAATGGCTTTATCATTTTTACGATAAATCATTGTTAAAAAACGTGGTTGCCAAATCGCGTTCGCTAATGCCGGAAACAAAAAATTTATGGACGCTGCTTCTAGAAAACAAATAGATTCTAATTTGCATATTTTGCCTTCGGAAACAAAAAAAGCTTTTATTTTTTTGTCCGAACAGTTGTGGTTGGACGAAGGCGGCTGGTATCTTGCTGGCGGAACCGCGCTGGCTTTGCAAGCCGGGCATCGCCAATCAGTTGATCTGGATTTTTTTTCAACGAAAAAAGAGTTTGATGAGCCGGAGTTGCTTAATAATTTTTTGGAAAATAACGGATGGGAAACTATTTTAAACAGAAAGAACACTATTTACGGTCAATTATTTAAGGCGAAAGTAAGCTTTATCGCTTATCCGTTTTTTATTCCTAAACAGGATTTTTTACGTTACGGAGCTATAAAAATTTTGCGTTCGCTGGATATTGCCGTAATGAAAATTGTCGCCATCTCGCAGCGGGGACGCAAGCGCGATTTTTTTGATCTTTATTGGTGCGCTAAAAATATAGAGCCGTTGGAAGGACTAATAAAAAGAATAAAAGTTCAGTATCCCTTTGTGGCGCACGACTATCATCATATTTTGAAAAGCTTGGTTTATTTTGAAGACGCCGAAAGCGATCCGTCGCCGGAAAATGTTTTTGGCGCAAGCTGGCCAGAAGTGAAAAGCTTTTTTATAAAAGAAATAACGGCAATTACCGGTCGGATGATTCAAGGCAAGATTTAAAAAAATATAAAAAATCTAATTTAAGAAGTGATCTTATTCCCGCGGGACGTTAAGCGCTTGAGCCCGTAAAATATATGGATAACGGAGAAGAGAAACTATTAAAGTATGTTATTTCTTTGTGTAAAGAGAAGAAGAATGCCCTAGACTTAGGCTGTGGAAATGGCGGGCATTCTATTTTTTTGGCACAAAAAGGATTTTTGGTTGACAGCGTTGATTCAAGTCCAAAAGCGCTGGAAGCATTAGAGAAAAGGATAAAAGAAAAGGCTGTTTCTAGGATAACGGTTATCAGCGCAAACATTGCGCAATTTGCCGTGGATAAAAAATATGATTTAATAATGGCGGCCTCTTCTTTGCACTTTTTTCAGTTGCAGACAATTAGGGATATTTTAGCCAGAATTAAAAATTGGCTGACGGATGACGGAATATTGTTTTTGAGAATTTTTAGCAATAAAGACGACGAATTTATTAAATATATTAAAGAAGGAAGGCAAAGCGCGCCCAATGAGATTATTTCGCCAAGAACCCCAAAATCCATTCACTATTTTAGCCAAGATGAAGTTAAAGAATTAGTAAGAGGTTTTGAAATTATTAAATTAGAAGAAGTTAAAAAATTTGCTGACCATCAACCGGATGGTCCGCATTGGCATTGGATGTTTGAGGTGGTAGTAAAGAAAACAGAAGTTAAATTATTATGAAACCCATATTTTTTATCACCGGCAATAATTTTAAGTTTCAAGTCGCTAAAAAGGCGCTGGCTGGCATTGGCGTTGAATTAATTCAAAAAGAATTAGATACGCCGGAAATCCAATCAGTCAGTGTTGAAGAAGTTGCTTCTTTTTCGGCCAAGTGGGCGAGCGATTTGCTAAAAGAGGCGGTTATCGTTAGTGACGCGGGATATTATATTGAAGCGCTCAATGGTTTCCCCGGACCCTTTATAAAATACATCAATGAATGGTTAAGCGCCGACGATATTTTGCGGTTAATGGCCGGAAAAGAAAACAGGGAAGTCACAGTTAAGGATTGTTTGGCGTATTGCGAGCCGGGTAAAAAACCGGTCATTTTTTGCGATTCAGCCAAAGGTGCGATCGCCAATAAAAAAGGTGGTAAGGGCCGGACTTCCATTAACGAAATTTTTGTACCGGAAGGATACGATAAAGTTGAATCGGATATCCCTTGGGACGAGATGAAAGAATTTTGGGCTAAGAATTTGAAGCACTATAAACTATTAGCGGAGTATTTAAAGAAAAAATAATTATGGAGGCGCAAAAATTATACGAACAATTAGAGAAAGATTTCATCACTTCGGCTATGAGCGATGATTGGTTTGACTCCACCCATATGCAGTCGGTGGCAGAATTTTTATGTGATAATTTCAAACAGCGCTCAATGGGGTTGGTTTGCGGTAATAGCGAAGAAATTGAGAAGGTCTATACTGCCGTTTTCCCTTCGGATGCGATTATGAGATTTATTATAGATAAAAAAGAAGAGGATATCATGCTGTTTGTTCACCATCCGCAAATTTGGGATATAAGGAATTCTCCTGATGTCTTTCAGGATATGAACAGAAATCTTCTTCAGCGATTCAAAGAGAAAAGGATATCTATCTATAATCTGCATTCTCCTTTGGATAATTTTGGAGAATTTTCTACTAGTAATAATTTAGCAAAAGTATTGGGCGTAGAAGTGGAAAAATCTTTCGCTCCTTATCACGGTGGTTTGTGTGGGGTTTTTGGCAAAACAGAATTAATGACGGTGCTAGAATTAAAAAATAGATTCGAATTAATTCTGGGCCATCGGGCGAGCTTATACGATTATGGCTTAGAGAGCATAGCAAATCAAAATGTGGCAATTGTTGCTGGCGGGGGCAATGATGTTGGAGTACTTGAAGAAGCCGTTAAAAAAGGGATTAATGTTTTTATTACAGGAATAGCTGCTAAAAATGATCATTCAAAAAAAGCTCATGATTTTGCCAAAGAAAATAAAATTAATATACTTGGCGGTACCCATTATTCCACTGAAAAATTTGCTTGTATGGCAATTTGTGAATATTTTAAAAAATTAGGATTACTATCAGAATTTATCGTAGGCGAATCGGTGATGGAAGATATTTAAATAAGACGGCTAATGATTAATTATCCTAAAATAAAATTTAAAGCTGACTTGAAAACTGATACAGAGAATTGTATTAGTTTTTTAATGTATGAATGAAGTAAAATTAGAAATTAAATTAGCTTTTATCACGGGCTTAAGAGAAGTTGTTTTAAACGAGATAAGTCAATCGGTAAACTTTCGTGTTATTAAAGAAGAAGGTGATTATATCTATTTAGATTTTGTGCAAGATCTTACCGCGATCAAACACCTAAGAAGCGTTTCTCGAGCATATGTTGTCACGCAAAATTCTAAATATAGTCCATTTTATATTTTCAACCACAAATCAATCATAGGCAGT
>JAHKAK010000090.1 GCA_018826025.1 Patescibacteria group bacterium | reverse complement strand
CGAAAAACGCCAGACAGAAACCTATTATTAGTAATTTATTCGTTAACTTCATAAGGTTTAATTTTTAAACTGATTTTTTTATAGTCATTCATGGCTTTTTATTTTATCACAGACAAGTAATTTTTTAGCATAAAAACAGCGTCGGCTTTCAAATGAGCTCTAATCCAGGCCTTTTCTTTTTCACCGTCAACCAACTCGCCCAGTCCCCGCAAAATTTGATTATCTTTCACTTTCTCTATGAAAGCCAGGCAATCGGCCAAATATTCTTTAGTGGTTTTACCGGTCATTTCCCTAATTTCTTCGGCGTTAATATCCCAATTATTTTTGGCGAAATAATGAATATCGTAGATATCACGCATGGCGGTTTCATTTCTTAAGGTTAAGGCCGCGAGTTCGCCGGCAAACAAATAATCTTTTTTGGCAGCCAACATGGAAATGCCAAGATATTCTTTCAATTCATAGTGGTCTCGGATATCGGCTACCGGTTGGCGGACATTAATCTCAACCTTGATATTATGGTCATCGTTGCCATAGGAAAGCAGGGCAAAAATCGTAAATCTTTTTATATATTGATCTTTAATTCGGCCATATTTGCTCAAAACATTAACAATCTTTTCAAAAATCAACTTTTGGTTGGCCTCGTTTACCGCCAGCAAATCAAAATCCAGATCAACCGAAAATCTCGGCAGATTATAAAATAAATAAGCGCAAGTACCGCCTTTAAATCCTAAGAGCGGGCTGATTGTAATATCAGTATAGATATCTTTTAAAATCTGGCCCATTATTAATTGATGCCTTTCTCTATTGAGCATACCAGGTAGTAGAAATTTAAATTAATTTTTTTTGATAATTTTTACAATACTTATGCAACCGTTTTATGAGTTGCCGGTTATTATAAATTCTTGCTATTTCGCCGCACTTGGCCCAGTTGATTGATTTTAAATTATCAAAGTGGTAATTCGGGAATAAATAAATCGTATCCAAAAAAGCTCTTTCCGGGGTGGCCGCGCTGTAGTTGTCTTTACTCACAATACCAGCCGGATTAAACAGCGCCGCATCTTTCAATTTTCTGAAAGTGAAGGTGTGTTTATCTATAGTCATGGTTTTTGGCCACCTTGAAACTACGAAGATCGTATCATAATGCTGGAAAATTACACCGGCTTCTCTAAGGACAGTCTCAAAGCTGATATAAGACGGGATGTAGATGCTAGTTGCCAATTCTTTCGGATTGTAGTCTTTATTTTTGGCAAATACGCCGCGCGTTAATCGAAGCAGGGCTTTTTGTTTTACATAATAGGCAGTTTTGGCATTTAAGTTATTTTTGTTGTTTTCTTGCCAAATTAAAGCCAAATCCCTGTTGGTTAGGATTGTTTTGGTAGATTGGTATAATTTTGCGATTAAGTTGTCCATAATTTATAATATTTGATGGAGTTGATAACTTATCTCATTTCCATTGTATATTATTGCAAAAAGCTAGTCAAACTACTGAATGTCACCGCCGCCCACGCGCTCGGCGCGAACGCGAAAAACAGAGCCGTAATAAAAAGCGGAATCAGCCATGTCATGGCGGACGGATACTTCTTGTTTGTCATCCCGTGCCACGACACGGGATCCAGGTTCTGAATTTTGAGCCTGGATTCCCGTTTTCACGGGAATGACAGACGGGGCGGGAATGACGGAAAATATGTTTTTTTGTTTGTCTTTGGGCACAGTTTTAGTAATTTAATTTCTAATTATTCTAACTGACCTAATTTCTAATCAAATCCCAATTTCTAATTTCTAAATTATCTATTCCTAAGCTTATTATTAATTGAATTAAATATCAGGTTTAGTTCTTTAGCTTCCTGCCAAAGTATTCTGGCTTCATCTTTTAATTCCGGCTGGGCAATCACTATCATTCTTAACCAATGCTTGGTTTCTCTGGACTCTTTTTTACAGATTCCTATTTTATGTTGAAAATCTTTCTTTGATTCAGCGTCATCGGCTTCACAATAGTTAGCTCCAAATCTTTTTTAATTTGCTTGGTAAATTTGATTATTTCCTCGCCAAATTTAGCGGTCCGCTCTTCTAAATTGTACTTATTATTTGGGGCTTGGATATTGGTCATTTTTTTAGATCAATTAGAAATTAGATTAATTAGGTTAATTTTTATCATTGTTTTTCATACGGCACGATTTTTAGTACCATATTCGCTATATCGGGCAATGGCTGATTATACTGGATAGAAGCGTCTTTGAGGCCTTGGCTGAAATTCTGCAGGTGATTTTCCTCAATGATTTTTTTCAGTTCTCCTTCGGGGACTCCTTGCAGTTTTTCTTCAAGAATGACCCGCGCCTCTTTGAGGTCCGGATAGCTCTTCAATTCTTCAACATTTTTCTGAAACCACTCCTCGCTCACGTGCCGCCACTCGCCGGTGGCAAAAACCTCGTTGTCAATAGTCGGGCTGGATTCTCCAGAAGTATTTATAAGTATTCTCATCGGAATCGGGGCATTGCCACCCATCGGTTGAGGTTTAGGCCGGTTAAAATAAATCGCTCCGGCAATAACTGCCAATAATAAGACGGCGATCAATAAGCCGATGATGATTCTAGAAGTTATAAAGTTCATAAAGTTCATAAAGTTATAAAGTTTGTAAAGTCAAAAGTTATCAAGTTATCAAGTTTCTTAATCTTCAACTTTAAACTTTAAACTTTCTAACTTACAGCGTCTTAATTAAACCGGAAATCAATCTTGAAATTTCTATAGATAAATTATAATTTATTTTAAAATTGTCTTCGGAAATATAATTTAATTTTATTGCCAGATATAAGATTGATCTAACTTCGCCGCACGACCCTTTGGCAATATAAAGAAAATTCGTGAATTCTTTATTGGTCCTTCTCTCAAAACCTTCCGCGATATTATTCATTATGGAAACGGCAGCTCTCTGAATTTGGTCCCTAAAACTAAAATCGCGGCAATCATTAAATTCTTTATAAACATTTATGGTTAATTCGCCGGCCTTTTTCCATGCTATTATATCTTCAAATTTTTCTATTGTCATAACTTTATACTTTATAACTTTTTACTTTTAACTTTCTATGGTGTCAGTGTTTCGCTCGGGCTTGATAAGGATAGATTTGACAACCTTTTTTTAAAAAGTTAAACTGTCAATGTTATGAAAAAGAAACAAGAACTTGTCACAAAAGAATATTTAGACAAAACTCTTGATAAAAGATTTTCCGAACAAGCGAAAGTCATTATTGAGGCTGTCTCTGAAGCAATTGACAATCTTTCTGTTGAAAATAAAAAGGAGCATCAACGATTGGAGAAAAAAATGGACGATAACTGGAACAATATGGAAAAATATATTAAAGCACAGGAAGCATTCAAACAGGAGTTTGTCATAATGAAAGAAGAAATCAAGCTGATAAAAACGGTTATCAAAGAAAAATTGGGAGTGGAAATCAGGGCAATTTAGTCATTGTAACATCCGAAACCGAAGCAGGCCTTGCCTGCTTTTTTTGTTTTATGGTGTTGTTGGCGCTTCAGAAGAAATTGGCTCTTGGATTGGAGCAGGCGTCGACGCTTCTACCGATGGCTCAGGACTTGGCAAAACCGAAGGAGCCGGTTCCGGACTTACCACAGGACTTACAGACGGACTTGGCCCTTCGACCGGCTCAGGGCTGGCCGACGGCGAAGGATTTGGCACAACTTCGGGACTCTCAACGCTTGGACTTCCGATATCCGAAGCGGACTCAATAATATTGGGGATATCAGAAGTCAAAGGAGCCGGACTCGGCTCAGGGCTGGCTGATGGCGAAGCGGACGGCGAATTTAACGCCCCCTCTCCCCCGTTGTCATTCTGAAGGCGCGAAGCGCCTGAAGAATCTTGAGATCCTTCACTATCGTTCAGGATGACATCTTTTGGATTCGTGCCATTCGTGTCAAAATTCGTGCTATTCGCGAAGGTCTCAATTATCCACCAATTAAACTTAATGATTTTAGTTGAGGTGGCATTCATGCAAACGCGGAAGCCTTGGGGGCGGATTGTTAACCCCCCTGCCCCCCTTTGCCGTTGGGGGGTATCCTCCGCGGTTTTTTCGCAAACCCCAATCGCCACCGGTGCTTCGGGCGTCACAAAAATCTTAGTTGTCGTGCTAACCTGATTATTCATTATATATGTATCCAGTTCACCAACATTGATTTGCGCTGAACCGATAGTTGCGTCTTTGGTCTGACCACTGGCGTCAATCTGCGGCGCAATATTAACTACTAATTTATCCGTCTGTAAAATTCCTGCAACAAGTTTTTGCGCCCTAACTATCCCCTGCTCAACCACCAATCCCATTGATTTAAAGCCGTTTAATACTGAAGCGTACATATTATTCACTAACTCCGCGATGGACGAGGGCGCCAGTTCAATGGTTTCTCCGCCGAGGGTTTCCAGGGCCATTTGGAACCCGGCTTCCCCACTTTGTAAAAGGGGGGTTAGGGGGGATTTTTCCAACGCCTCAATTCTCGCCTCCAAACTATCCACTTTAATTTTAACACTTATCACTTCCCCGTTCAGCGCCTTCACGCCGGCCAAGGTAAAGCT
>JAHKAK010000089.1 GCA_018826025.1 Patescibacteria group bacterium | reverse complement strand
TTGCAAAAGTCCGAGATGATCGGGAATGTTGGCGGCCAGCCGGTGATTTACAATGACTATATTGATAAGTTCCAGCTGATGAACGCTTTTGGGCCGAATGATCCGAAAGTGGTGGGCCGAATTTTAACTCCGGGTCAGCCCTACACAGCTCTCATTGTTGTGAATTGGGGCGCCTTTGGGAAGATATACGATATTTATTCAGTATCGTTATATCCAACCAAAGACGCCATTCGGACCGTGTGGACCGGTGGTCGCGGCTGGGATTCCGCGTATGTTAATGATTTTGTGGAGGTTACGGGCAGTGATCAGCCGGCGTATAGCCAGTTGAATCTGACCTGGACGATTTATCCTAATGAAATCGTCAGAAGAATCTTAACTAAATAAATTATTGCCGGGCAGAGCAAAAAGCTCTTGCCCGGTTTTTTATTTTGGCTAGCGAGGATGATGCGTCCTGTTCGCGGGACATATCGTCCGAGCGACGACAAAATATAAGTTAATGCTTATATTTGTTTGTCAAAAATTTCAAGTCCGTAAGGACGCAGAAAATTTTGACAAACAAATAACCCCGCGCCAATTTTGCCAATATTTTATACTCGTAATATTGAAGAAAATTAATAAAATTAAGCCGAATAGGCGCTTACCTTTTTGGGCGAAGCGCCTCGTCTCAATCTGTTTTACAAAATTGGCGCTGGGGTTTATTTTAAATTAAGGTATAATATAGATATTATGGAATTTATAACCGCCGGCGCCGGCGAGACGCACCAACTGGCCGGCAAAATTCTAAAAGAAGTGTCAGGCCGCCGGTTTCAAGGCGCGTTGGTTTTGGCGTTAGAGGGGGAATTAGGCGCGGGCAAGACCGTGTTTGCGCAAGGATTGGGAAAGGCAATAGGCGTTAAAGAAAAAATATTGAGCCCGACGTTTGTCATCATGAGGCATTTTAACATTAAAACATTTAAACATTTTAGTGATTTGTATTACTTGGATTGTTATCGGTTAGAGAGCGCTAAAGATTTAAACTTTTTTAATTTTAAAGAAATTTTGAAGGATAAAAATAATTTGGTGGTGATTGAATGGGCGGAGCGGGTGACGGATATTTTACCCAAAGATGCGGTGTGGATAAAGTTTGAGCATGGGGGCGGTAATAAGCGCCGAGTAAAAATAAGAATATAAAAAATATTGTGTCATTCTGAGCGAAGCGAAGAATCTCGCCCGCTTGCCTCGCCAAAGCCTTGGCGGCGGCGGGAATGGGCGGATCTCGTATGCGCGAAGGATCCTTCACTTCGTTCAGGATGACAACAAGGAAGAATGGATAAAAAAAATAAAACTTTAGTTCTCATCGATGGCCACGCTCTCGTTCACCGCGCCTATCACGCTTTGCCGCCGTTAAACACGGGGAGCGGGGAATTGGTGAACGCGGTTTTTGGTTTTTTTTCCATTTTACTGAAAATGTTAAAAGACTTGGCGCCAGATTATATCGCCGCGACTTTTGATTTGGCCGGGCCGACTTTTCGCCATAAAGAATTTGAGGCGTATAAAGCCACGCGGGTCAAGGCACCCGATGAGCTCTACGCGCAAATTAAGCGCGTTAAAGACGTTCTGGCCGCTTTTAATATTCCGGTTTTTGAAGCGCCGGGTTTTGAGGCGGATGATGTTATTGGCACGATTGTCAGACAAGTCAAAAGTCAAAAGTCAAAAGTCAAAAGTATCATTGTTACGGGGGATTTGGACACATTGCAATTAGTGGATAAAAATACCAGCATTTATACTTTAAAAAAAGGCGTTAAAGAAACAATGCTGTATGATGAGGCGGCGGTACGGGCGCGTTTTGAAGGATTATCGCCGGAGCAGATGAACGATTACAAAGGACTTAAAGGTGATCCGTCCGACAACATTCCGGGCGTGCCGGGCGTGGGCGAGAAAACGGCTATCCAGCTGTTGAAAGATTTCGGCAGTTTAGAAAATTTGTATAAAGAACTTGAAAAATCAAAACTCCCGCCTTCGCCTCTCCTTCGCGTAAAGCTCCGGACGAGCAACGCAAGGCTACGGCGGGCAAGCAAAACTCACCCTTTGACTTCCCTCGATAAACCTCGGGATAAACCGCTCGGGGTAAAATCTAATAATTTATTCAAGAAATTATTAGATTTTAAGGAACAGGCGTTTTTTAGCAAATATTTGGCCACTATTAAACAGGATGTACCGATAAAATTTAAATTGGCCGAAGCCTTGACGCGCGATTTCGATAAAGAGAAAGTTGTTAAAATTTTTAAGGATTTGGGATTTTACTCGCTGGTTAATCGCTTGCTAGAGTTTGATAAAAACGGGCAGATAAAAAAATCCGCGCCGGATAAAGCGGTTGAGTCGTCAAAGATCGTAGCGGCCCTGCCGTTGGGGTTGGAACCCAGCGCCGCGGAAAAAATTGAGCTGGCGCGAACGCAAGGCGTGCTGTCGGAAAAAATTTATCAATTGGAAAAAGATTTGGCGCCGATAATTGCTCAAATGGAAAAAAATGGCATTAGGCT
>JAHKAK010000088.1 GCA_018826025.1 Patescibacteria group bacterium | reverse complement strand
AATAATTTATACGTCCGCTGATATTGATGCGGTTGAAAAACGCACCAGAGTCGACCTTGGTCGTCGCGAGCCCCGCAGGGGCGTGGCGATCCCGTTATTTCACTGCCGTCCGCGGGATTGCTTCGCGTAAAACGACGTGGTCGCCACGCGACTTTACGTCGGCCTACGGCCTCGCAATGACTTTTCTTCAATAATTCTCTCGCCCCCGCCAACGTCGCCTTAATTTCCGTCGGATGATGTGCATAATCATCATAGACCTTTGCTCCATTAAGCTCCCCTTTATACTCCATGCGCCGCCAAGTGCCGGAAAAATCGTTCAACGCTCCAATCGCTATCTTTTCGTCTATTCCCAAAACTCGCGCCACCGCCAGCGCCGCGTTAGCGTTGCTTAAATTATGCTTGCCGGGAATTTTCAATTTTAATCCTCTACTGCCTAATTCTGAGTTATATTTTTGAATTTTGAATTTTGAATTTTGAATTTGTTTAGAAATTAGAAATTCGGATTTAGGATTTAGGAGCACAGCGACATTCTTGTCTTCCTCATTCGCCACTAAAACACCTTCTCCAGATAGGTGCCCTACGTATTCCCTAAAAGTCTTCATGATATCCGGCAACCCGCCGATATAAGTATCCAAATGTTCTTCCTCAATGTTAAGCATTACCAAAACTTTCGGCCAATAATTTAAAAACGACCGGTCATATTCATCCGCCTCAATCACTAAATATTTGCTCTTACCAAAACGAAAATTACCATAAGACATCGTGTCGTTGCGAGGAGGCGTAGACGACGCGGCAATCCCGTTATTTAACGCGCTCACGTTATTCCACTCTACCTTTGTCCCCACAATTACGGTCGGATTTAGTCCCGCCTTTTCCATTATTAAACCTATCATTGCGGTGGTCGTACTTTTACCGTGCATACCAGAGACAGCAATCGTGTACATCTTTTTTGTCAGATCTCCTAACGCCTCAGCATATTTTTGCGTTTTTATACCCAGTCGCCATGCCTCCATCAATTCCGGATTATCCTCCCTCACCGCCGCACTATAAATCACTAAATCAATTTTTTCCCCACTTTGTAAAAGGGATGCTGTGGGGGATTTTGAATCCTCTCCCTCTTTTAAATTAAGAGGGAGCTGGGGAGAGTTATCACCTAAGATTGTTAAATGGTTGGCGGGTGTATAAATTTTTACACCCAAACCCCGCAAATTTTCCACAATCTCGCTCTCCGCCGCGTCCGACCCGCTTACTGTATCCCCCCGCGCTAAAAAATACCGCGCCAGGGCGGAAACACCAATACCTCCGATGCCGATAAAATGAATTTTTTGTTTTTTGTTTTCCATAATTTTGTATTTACCCATTCGTGCGAATTGGACAATACCCACATCCTTAAAAACTCCAGTTTTTAAGGATGTTATTTTTAAAATTTTTCTTTTAATACCAACCGACTAAAAACTATCACCGACCGCCAGGTTTTGCGCCATTGGTTCGGTTGCCTGAATAACCGCCACAGCCATTCCAATCCCATTTTTTGTACTATTTTTGGCGCGCGGCGAACTCGGCCGGAAATAAAATCAAAACTGCCACCCACGCCAATGGCCAATTTTATTGCCGGTAATTTCTTCAAATTATTATATATCCATTTCTCCTGTTTGGGCATACCCAACGCCACCAGTAAAATTTCCGCATCGCTATTATTTATCACCGTTATTGCTTCTGTATCGTTAACATAACCGTTAAGCGTACCGACAATTTTTGCCGTTGGATATTTAACCGCAATTTTTTCTGCCGCTTCCTGCGCCACGCCTTCCTTGGCGCCAAATAAAAATACGCTGTGCGCTGCGCCAAATTTATCAAATAACGCCCAAATTAAATCTATCCCCGTTATTCGCCCCTTAACCATCTCCTGGCCGATTATACGCGACGCCAGCACCGGTCCTATGCCGTCTGGCAAGCTCAAATCAGCTTGATTTAAAATTTTACGAAACTCCTCATCCTTTTGCGCCTGAACCAAAAAAGCCGCATAGGGCAAAACAATATAATGCTGACGGCCATTAATTAAAAAACTGCTTATCTTTTGCAGCGACTCTTTGATGTCCAGATTGTCTATCTTGACTCCCAGAATATACAAATTTTAAATTTTAAATTT
>JAHKAK010000087.1 GCA_018826025.1 Patescibacteria group bacterium | reverse complement strand
CGTTGGTGGTGTTGTTGGGAAGAAGGAAGTAGCTATGGGCTTGGAATCTTTTCTAAAAATATACATACTTTTGCCGCTTTTTTGGCGGCAAAAAAGCGGCGGAAAAAACCGCCGCCCGGCGAAAAATTTTGATAAATTCGGATTCGTCTCGCTAAAATTGCCGCGGACAACTCAGTCGCTTCGCCGCTGTAGACATTCTACGCGGCTTCGCTCCCTCGTCCCGCTGGCAATTTTAGACGCTCAACTCATCGCGAATTTATAACAAAATCTTTCGCATGGGCGGTCTATTTTTCATAGTAAATTTTTATTCATAATTTGTAGTTTTATGAGAGTTGCATTGGTACATGATTATCTAAACCAATATGGCGGGGCCGAGCGGGTACTGGAGGTTTTTTGTGAAATTTGGCCGGACGCGCCGATTTTTACTTTGGTTTATGATAAACAGCGCACCGGCGGCGCTTTTGAGGGGCGGAAAATCAGGACTTCTTTTTTGCAAAAAGTTCCCTTAGCCAAAACTCATCACCGGCCATTTTTAATGTTAATGCCCTTGGCCATTGAGCAATTTGATTTGTTAAAATATGATTTAGTGATTTCGAGCTCGGCTAGTTTTGCCAAAGGAGTAATTACCCGTCCCGACGCACTGCATATTTGTTATTGCCACACGCCCACGCGTTATGTCTGGGATGACAGCCAAAAATATATCAACGAATTCAATTACCCGTCTTTTATTAAAAAAGGCATCCCGTTATTTTTGAACTATTTACGAGTTTGGGACGAGTCGGCCGCGGAGCGGCCCGATGTTTATTTGGCTAACTCCCAATTTGTGGCTTCGCGTATAAAAAAATATTATAACCGCCAGTCCCGGGTGATTTATCCGCCGGTTAAAACAGAAAATTTTCATTTAGACGGCAAAACGGAAGATTATTTTTTAATTGTAGTCAGGTTTTTGCCGTATAAAAAGATTGATTTGGCGATTAGCGCTTTTAATGAGCTGGGTTGGCCGCTTAAAATTATCGGCGACGGACCGGATAGGAACAGGCTTAAAAAAATGGCTGGCTCTAATATTGAATTTATCGGGTTAGTGGCGGAAAAAAACCTGTCGGATTATTTCGCTCGTTGCCGCGCTTTTATTTTTCCGCAAGAAGAAGATTTTGGAATCACAGCCATTGAAGCGATGGCCGCGGGGCGGCCGGTGATCGCGTTTCGCGGCGGAGGAGCGCTGGAAACAGTAGAAGAAGGCAAAACAGGTTTATTTTTTAACGAACAGACGCCCGAGTCATTGATTGCCACGCTGAAAAAATTTAATCAAGCCGATTTTTCGCCAAGCTATATTCGCCAGAAAGCGGAGCAATTTGACAAAAAGATATTTAAAGGTAAAATTAAAGAATTCGTAGAAGAGGCGTTAGCAGGAAAGAGATAGAAATCCGTTTGGCACCCGCCTCGCTTAAGATTTTAACTCACCCCAACCCTCTCTTTGAAAAAGAGAGGGAGTTCCTCCTCTTTTTTAAAGAGGAGGTTAGGAGGAGTTAAATTGTTCGTAATTAGTAGTAATTCGCCGCGCCTGCCGCGCCCGCCAAAGCTTCGCTTGGCGATGCGGGCGGGCCAAAGCCGATGATGATTAGGTTATAATATACTGTAAGATGGTCAAAAGCATAAAATAGTGTCATTCCGACTGATCAGCTTTGGTTATCGGCGGGCACGGTAATTTGTAGGAAAATTATGAAAATTATTAAAGAGAGATCAAAATGCATTGGTTGCGGTTCTTGCGCCGCGGTTTGCGAGCAATATTTTGAGATGGCCGACGACGGCCTGGCCGACATTAAAGGCGGGCAGATGAACGGCGATAACATGGAGCTGGAAGTTAAAGGGGCCGGCTGCGCCAAGGAAGCGGCAGAGATTTGCCCGGTGCAGATAATTAGTATTAGATGAAAATCGGCAAGGAAGATTTAAAAAGCTTGTTATAATCACGTCCATGGAAAATCCCAACTTCCTCAAACAAAAGTACGATCTGCATAATGCGCCGGAGGTGGCCGCGGCGTCTAAGCGCGCGGAAATAAAAACCGGCGAAAAAGTTCCGCAGAATCCCGAAGCGCGCATCCAAAACTACTTGGACCGTTTGGAGCGCCTCGCGCTTGACCCGGAAAAGAAGCAGCCAAGGAAAATGTTCGGCGCTGAGCCCCGTCCCCGCGCGCTTTCTTTGCTCCGTGAGATGGTGATGAATAAATATGTCCGTCCCAACAAGGAGAAGATGGCTGAAGGAGCGGCCAGAGTAGAGGAGCGCGCTGCCAGAGAAATGGGGATGGAAATCAATTATGGCGAACAGGAACTCGCGCAAAGAGGTGAGATTGCCGTCACGGATCTGGAAAAATCGCTGGATAATTGGATAGCATATCTTTCCGACATGAACGAACCTTATCCGACCTGGTTTCGGTATTACGCTTTTCGTAATATCCTGGATTTGGGCGATTATGACAAAGATAAGGGAGAGTTTACCAAGCGTTCCGCGGGGAGCACCCGCCTTTTTCCCGACATAGACCGGGGCGCCCTGGCCTATGTGGAGCAGATGATTGAAGCGTCAAAAGACCCGGCGATGCTTGAGCGTCTGCAAAAAGCCCAGCGGGCGGCGGCACTTGAAAATATCCCGCAAAATCAATTGATTACCAAAGAAAAGGCAGCGGCTTTCGCTAAGCTTTCTTTCGCTAAACAATACACTGAAGGAATCAGGCAGGCTGGAGAGATTACGCCGGAAATGAGAGAAGAAACGCGCGGCAAGTGGATAAGATACGAACAGGGAACCGACCCTACGGCGCTATGGGCGTCTCTCCAGAATAAAGGCACGGCCTGGTGCACCAAGGGATTTGGCACCGCGGAAACGCAGTTAAACAACGGCGATTTTTATGTCTATTACACTTTGGACAAGCAAGGCAAGCCGGCCATTCCGAGAATCGCCATCCGGATGCAGGGGGAGAATATCGGTGAAACACGCGGCGTGGCCGACAACGACCAAAATCTGGAGGGCAATATGGCGGAAATCGCCGAAGCAAAGATGAATGAACTTCCCGGCGCGGACAAATATCGCCAAGCTTCCGTTGATATGAAGCGCCTCACGGCGGTTGAAAAGAAAACTAAGGTCGGGCAGGAATTAAATAGAGACGATTTGGTATTTCTTTATGAAATAAATTCGCCGATTGCGTATTTCGGTTATCAAAAAGACCCGCGCATCGCCGAGCTTCGCAAGAATCGCGACCCCAAGCAAGACGCGCCCATAGTGTTTGAATGTCAGCCGGAAGAAGTTGCCCATGGCATTAAAGACGCAAACGAAACGACCAAAGCATATATCGGCCCATGGAATATGGAAATCTTCCAGAAAATCAGGAAATATCCGAATATTAAACATCTTTGCGAATCATTCCCGGATAAAAAAATCTTCCTGCAAACCCTGGAAACCAATCCGGATATCAACTCCCCAGAATTGGCCGAAGGAGCGCTCAAAGGAAAAAATATCTATTTATCCGATTGGGGCAAGGATCTTCTGTATAAAACTGAATTCAGTCAAGAAAAAGAAAAATATGACTTGGTGCGATTTACTGTTGAACAGCTCGGATTTTCTAAAGGTGCTACCACCGATGAAATATACAAAAAAGCGGAAGAACTGGGACTGGAACTTTGTCCGGCCCAGGTCGGTCCGCATTTAAGATTGCAATATCCTGGCAGAGAATGGATGCTAATTGCCATGAAGCGAATTACCGACCGTGATGGCAATCCGCGCGTGTTCAGTCTGAGTAGTGATAGCGACAAGCTGTTACTCGATGGCTACTACGCCAATCCGGGCATCATGTGGGACAGCGGCAGCGAGTTCGTTTTCCGTTTCCGCAAGTTAGATTCTTAGAATTTTTTACACTTTGAAATTTTTGATGCTTTGGG
>JAHKAK010000010.1 GCA_018826025.1 Patescibacteria group bacterium | reverse complement strand
TAGCTTTTCCGCTACCCACCTCCACGACTCCGCCAAAATCATCGATTTTTACCGATACTTTCATAATTCACCTCCTTATATAGCAAAAACTGGTAAGAACTCCCTCCGCTTCTTAGGTTGCATCTTCTCTGAAAAACTGCGAAAAGTCAACATCGAGCGCAATTGACATAAATCTTCTGCGTCTCCTCCGCCATCCTCTGCCAGGAGTATTTTTTGATCTGTTCAAATCCGGCAACGATTAATTTTTGACGTAAGCTTTCATCTGTTAAAACTTCGCTAATTTTTGCGGCCATATCAGCCGGACTGGCCGCGTCAAAATAATGCGCGGCTTGGCCCAGAATTTCCGGCAAGCAGGTTGCATTGGACGAAACCACCGGCGCGCCGCGCGCCATGGCTTCTAACGGCGGCAAGCCAAAACCTTCACACAACGACGGAAAAACATAAATACTGGCATTTTGGTATAAGGCGCCGAGTTCTTCATCCGGCACAAAACCCGTAAAAACCATTTGGTCTTTTTTTACCATACTCTGGAGTATGATGGATTCTGACTGCTCGCGCAATTTGCGATAAAAATATTCCTTCTCCCCCACCAAAGCTAATCGCAAATCATTATATCCACCCTCAACTAAAATTTTAAACGCCTCTATTAGCCGCGCCAAATTTTTTTGCGGATAAGCATTGCCAACGTAAAGCAAATATGGTTTTTTAATTCCATATTTGACCAATATTTGTCTACTAGACTCTTCCGGCCCGCCCGCAACGCTCTCGCCCTGGCCGCCTCGCTCTGCTTGGCAGGCGGGCTGGCTGGCGAAGCGGGCGGGCGCGCCCTCATAGATTACCGATATTTTTTCCTCCGCCACGCCAAAGGATTTAATAATATCGTTTTTCACGAATCGCGAAATTGCGATGATTTTTTTGGCCCGGTTAACCACTAAATGAATTACTATCTTATAGCCAATATTTTTTAAAAAATATTTTACCCGGCCAAATAATGTATCTTTGACAGTCGGAAATCTTTGCAAAATTAAATCGTGGATCGTGACGACGTATGGCTTAAAATAAAGCATTGGCGCGTTAAAATGCGTAAAGTGCATCAAGTTAATTTTATACTGATAAAGCTTAAAAGGGAAAAATAACTGCTCGCCGATGGAATACCAGCGATAAGGCGCTAAGATTTTTTTAAACCGCGGGTTTTGCGGCTGATATTCATCAAAATTGGCGCGCCGCAAAAAAACCAAATAATCATTTTGCTTATCCGTTTGCTCCAGCCTTTCTATTAATTTTTGCGCGTATCGGCCAAGTCCCTTGGCTTTGGGGCCAAAAAACCGGGCGTCTATGCCAATAAGCATGGTTTTTGTATCTTTACCGCGCATACGAAAAATTTTGCAAGAAAATAACAACGAGCCGAGCGTAAAATTTGCGTGCTGTGGTGGGGCCCCAATCGTCAGGTTGGGGCGTTATGGATAGCAAATTTAGCGAGGCGAGTTTTATTTTCTCAAAATTTTATCGTCGCGCGGCGGTTTTTTCCGCCGCTTTTTTGCCGCCAAAAAAGCGGCAAAAAATTATGTAATCAAACAATCCAGTGTCTCTCGCGCGCATTTGTCCCAGGAAAAAATTTTGGCGCGTTCCAAGCCATCGGCCATTAAAGATTTTTTCAAATTAGCGTCCAGCCAGACTTCTTGCATGGCCCAAGCAATCTCTTCATAGTTATACGGGTCAACCATTAAGGCGCTATCGGCCACGACTTCCGGGAAAGACGAGGTATGCGAGGTGATCGTGGGAACACCGCAAGCCATGGCTTCCAGCGGCGGAAAGCCAAATCCCTCAAAAAAACTCGGATAAACAAACAGCGACGCCAGATTAAAAAGCTGTGGCTTATCGGCCGGCTCAATGAAACCAATAAATTTTATATCGCCGGCATAGGGCGAATTTTTCGCCGCGTTAAAAATTTCATCATATAACCAGCCTTTGTTACCCGCCAAAATCAAAGCCGGTGATAAACTATTGATGTCTGACATCAATAGTTTCGCCCGGAATATTTCATACGCCTTTATTAAACCTACAATATTTTTACGCGGCTCAAGCGTCCCGAAATATAAAATAAAATTATCCGGCAAATTATATTTTCGCGCCGCCGCTTGGCATTCTTGTTTCAACAAAGGCTTAAATTCTTCCCCCACGCCCGAATAAATAACCCTGATTTTTTCTTCCGCTACGCCATATAAATCAATCAAGTCTTCTTTGGTGGACTGCGAAACCGCGATAATTTTATCGGCCTCTCGCGCCCGAGCGCGAGGTGCCAGAGAAACGTGCCAAAATCTTTTACGCCAAGGGAAAAATTCCGGAAAATACTCAAACGACAGATCATGAAAAGTGATAATTTTTTTGCAGTTTCTGCTTATCGGCGCCAATAAAAAATGCGGTGCCAAAAATGCATCACAACCGCCCAGCAGCTTATCTATTTTTGGCAACTTTAGAAACTTCGCGGCCGGATCAAAAATAAAACGGTTGGGGAAATAAAATTTTTTCAATTCAACGTTAGGCAATTTCAACCAATCATAATTCAGCTCTACCTGCTTGAAAGCGTTGCAAAAAAGCTTGAATTGAACATTTTTATCCAAAGACAAAAGACGGGACAGAAGATTTATAGCGTATTCTTCTATCCCGCTCCGCGTGCCTCTGGCTAAAACCCGTAGATCAATGCCAATGATCATTTTCCTGCAAATTACGAATCCTACCCCCTCCTTCTCCCCTTCCCGCACACGGGAGGGGGAGATTTAGTGGGGGTGGGTATTCGGATAATATCTAAAAATTTTTACACGCAAAAATCACTCCCTAAAATATTCTCCCGCTATTTTCACAAAAAGCCCGAAAATTAAACCAATAATTAATCCCAGCAGCGCCTGTTGCCAAATATCAGCTGAATTATTAATTATTACCGGCTCGCCGGCCTTCACCGAAAAAGCCACGCCCTGGCCGGAAAAAGAATTAAGCGCGTCCGCTTTTTCCGCCGCCGCCACTATCACCGCTTGGCTGATAGCTTTTACTTCACCGGCGCTCGCCCCGCCAAATCGCACCTCCACCGTGGTGGGTGAAATTTTAACGGCTTTAAACGCCCGGCTCAAACCGCCCAAACTTGGCTCAACCAAAGCTAAATTAGCTTTCTGATATATCACCTGCGCCATTTCCGGCGTCTTAAACCACCCTACCACCGCATTGCCAAATTCATCGCCCGCCTTGAGCGCGTAGTAATTATCATACTTATAATCCGCGGTATTTTGCGCCTCCAGCCGGCTAACGGTCAGCGCCAGCGACGCGCTGTATTTATCCCCTTGCCACGCAAAAATCCCGGCGGCCAAGGCGACCACCACCGCGAAAACCAAAACCCACTTATATTCCTCCAAATATTTTTTTATGTCCATAGCTTTAGATTACATTACTTATTTTTAATTATTAAAACGTATTCCTCCTCCCCTCAAACGAAGGGAGGGTAGGGTGGGGTGTTGATTGGAGTCCTCGCTTTAGCGAGAGACGGGTCTCTGACTAAAGTCAGGACTCCGAACACCACCTCCCCTTTGTCCCCTCCTCAACTGAGGAGGGGAGGTAAAAATAATGTTTCGCGATTCAAAACGATTAATTCCTCCCTCTGCTTGAATTATATCCAATTCCAGCAAAAAATCAAAGAAAGCGGCTTTCGTAAAAAGAAAACCCACCAAGCGGGTTTTCCCGTTTGGCGGGTTGTTGATATTACTGGTGCTCCAGCTCGATATTGAAGATACACGCATGGCTGTGGATTAGGTCGCCGATTGCCGCATCACCGGTCTCGCCACGACCCCAAACTTCTTCGGGCCGCGCTTCCAAATGGGCCCGGTAGCCAACGCTCTGGCGCGTCACCAAAATCTTCATCGGCGGCTCTTCGGGTTTTTCCCTCCAGATCCCGGCTCCCGGATGAAAGGTATTCCTGCATGGCCCAGGATGACCTATCTCCAAATTACAGTCATGCATATCATCGGGGCTGGGTGACGAACAGATAATTGCCCCGCAACCGCATTTGTTTACAGCGACAAACCCCCCTGACACGCCTTTCTGCCATAAATGCTGATGCTCTCCCATATTGCGCCTCCTTTTCAAAAAGATTTTATTTACGCCCTATCGAGAAATTACCCACGGCCTCGCCACCTCCAAGAACCGGTAAACTGTCTCTGTTTGAAAAACCGTATTGTCTTCCGATCGCAGTAATGTCTCCGCGTCAATCCAGATTGGGCCATCAGCTACTTCAGAAATTCTGCCCATCTCTTTTTGCAAATTGGCTGGTGCCAGCCCACCGGCATAACCGCAGTAGGCGGCAACGCTATGTTGTTTTGGCCAGGCTTTTGGCACCAAACCAGCCCCGCCAGATCGGTCAAACAAGGGAAATACGTAGACGCCCCATCGAGCCACCAAAGAATGATAGGCTCCCTCGTTTACGCCATCCATTTGAAAAATGATTGACTTGGAATCAAATCTCTCTCTGAGGATTTTGCAAAGCTTATCACAATCAATTGAATGGGGTTCGGCGTGGAAATTCAATTGGAAGCGTTCAAACATCTCCCAGGTATATCCAAAATCTTCAAAGAAACTTGGTTCGCCAAGACATAAATCTCGCACCCATTTTCCGCATAGGTGGCCAGATAAAATAAACTTTTTGTCCCGCCACAAAAGATATAATTCCTCCAGCCAATCCCGAGACGGAAATCTGTTGCCCCCTTGCTGCTTTTTTGACAACAGAATGCCAAATTCAACGAAGGGATAGCGTTCAACGATTGGAATTAATTCATCCGGCCGAACACTATCATCTGCGCCCGTAACCGTAACAACCTTTATCATTTCTCTCGCCGTTGTCATTTTTGCCTCCTTTTCTTTAAATATTGAAGTTTTTATTATGACTTTAAAGAACTTACCAAGATATGATACCTTATCATAAATTATTTTTAAGGTCAACAAAAAGAAAAAAACCGCTCAACCCACAAGGAGCCAAGCGGTTCCTGTGAATCAAGCGGTTACGCTGGGACGTAATCCATTTTGGATCGTCCCGTATAGTATTGAACGTCGCGCTTTTGGTCGTTGCAGATTTCATAATCAACTACGACCCGATAACCAACATGGACAGCGCTGGCATAAAACCTCTGCCACCAATACGTTTTCATCTGCACCTCCTTTTTACGTTACACCGAAGCGGGTTTTCCGTTTCAATGGGTTATTACAAGGATACTAACACTCCACCGCAATTTTGAATATATCTGGGTTGGTGCGGATGAGATAACCGATAGCCCCATCCTGGCTGTTGCCACGTGCCCAAATTCCGGAACGCCCTTCCAAACAAGCGTGATAGTCGTCCCCCCGATGGGTCACGACAATCTTCATTGGCGGCTCTTCGGGTTTCTTCACCCAGGTTCCGGCTGCGGGGTAATGGGTGTTCATGCATGGTGCGGCATGCCCCTTCTCCAGATTGCAGATGACATTGCTTTTGGGACCGGGCTTGACCGAGAAACAAAGAATTACCCCGCAAGGACATCTCCTTCTGTCAACGGTAAACGATGGAAACGTATGCTTATGCTCCATTTTGCACCTCCTCAAAAAGATTTTATTTATGCCTCTTCACTTTACACTTTAAGAACATAAAAACAGGATATCGTATTTCGGCTACCCCGTCAATAGTCGAATTGAGCCATCTAATTTCTAACTTTCCCATCATCGGTTGAGTCATATAAAATGTAACCGAAATTAATCATTAATTTTAAGGTTACATCTATGACCAACATGAGTAAAAAAGAGCTGTTAGATGAAGTTAAACCGAGATATCTAAAGGCAGACAAAAAAGAGAAAGGCCGGAT
>JAHKAK010000086.1 GCA_018826025.1 Patescibacteria group bacterium | reverse complement strand
GTTGCGGGTTTGGTGGTTAAGTTTTTGAAAAATCCAACAGATGAAGAAACAAGAAAAGAAATTAAAAAAGAAGTGGCTCGTTTGGCGAAAGAATTTCCGGTGTATAAGGATTTTAAGTGGTAGAATTCGCTCGGACTTGCTTTCTGAAAACGTAAAATTTCCCCAGCGTGGAAATTTTACTCGCCAGTTTTGCTCGCTCTTTACGCTATCGCGTAAAACCGTGCCCGCTCACAAAACTGAGCGTTTCAGATAAGCAAATCCTCGCTTAAAAATTTAACTCACCCCAGCCCTCTCTTTAAAAAAGAGAGGGAGCCCCCTCCTCTTTTTCTAAAGAGGAGGTTAGGAGGAGTTAAATGAATTTATTCATTCGTAATTAGCAGTAATTCGTGATTAGTAGGATTATATGAAATTATTTAACGGTAAAAGAGCTGCCGATAAAATTTTAAAAGAATTAGCCGGGGAAATAAAAAAAGCCAAAATTAAACCAAGCTTGGCGGTTATTTTAATTAGCGACAACGAAGCGTCAAAGCTTTACGTTAAACTAAAAAAAGAGGCGGGAGAAAAAATCGGCATAAAAGTGACGGAGCACAAGTTCAGCGGTCAGGCCAAAGAAGATGAGATTATTTCTTATATTAAGCGGTTAAATGACGATTTGGATGTTAACGGTATAATCGTCCAATTGCCCCTGCCGGCGGTTTTAAACGCTGATAAAATTATTGAAGCGATAGACCCGGCTAAAGACGTTGACGGTTTTCATAAAGCCAACAGAAAATTACTGGAAAAAGGAAAAGGAAATTTTATTCCGGTTTTGCCTCAAGTTATTTTAACGGTGTTGGGTGCGGCGTTAAAAAATAAATTTAGCGATAAAAAGATCTTGGCCTTAGTTAATTCGGAAATATTCGGTCAGACACTGAAAGCTACATTGGCGCAGGCAGGCGCGGAAATTGAATATTTGGTAAGAAATACTTGCGTGGTACTGGGCGCGGAAAAAGAAATAAAAATGGCGGATGTTGTAATTTCCGTCTGCGGCTGCCCCAATATGATAAAAGGAGAATCAATAAAGGAAGGCGCGGTTTTAATAGACGCGGGCGCGACGCGGTATCATGATGGCAAAGTCGTGGGCGATGTTGACCAGCAAAGCGTTGTGAGCAAAGCTAGCTTTTTGACACCCGTGCCCGGTGGGCTTGGGCCTTTGACGGTGGCCTTGCTTTTACGCAACGTGTATTTGGCAGCCGGAAATTTGGTAAAAAAATAAGATAAGTAATTTTTTAAAAGCCCTAGAATAATTTTTAAAAACATAAAATTTTCCCAGCGAGAAAATTTTATTCGCCGATTTTTCTCTCTCTGTTTTGCTTCGCAAAACAACCGTGCTTGTTCGAAAAAGCGAGCGTTTTAAAAATTATTCTCGGGCTTTTTATCGTTGTATTTTTGTGTTAGAATTGTTTATATGAAAAGGAATTACGAACCAACAATCGGCTTAGAAATCCATGTTGAGCTTAAAACAAAGAGCAAAATGTTTTGTTCTTGTCCTAATGGGCTGGGTTTGGAAAGCGAGCCCAATGTTGACATTTGCCCGGTTTGCTCGGGCCAGCCCGGCACTTTACCCGTGATTAATGAAGAAGCGGTACATATGGTTTTAAAAGCGGGCTTGGCGCTTAATGGTCAGATTGGCGACAGTTCCAAGTTTGACCGCAAAAATTATTTTTACCCTGATTTGCCCAAAGGTTATCAGATCAGTCAGTATGACAAGCCTTTGGTTGAGGGCGGGTATTTAGATTTTTGTGAAAACGGAAGTAGAAGCCGCGTTAGGATTACTCGCATTCATTTGGAGGAAGACACGGGCAAATTAAATCATCCTAAGGGTTCAAACCCCGTAAAATCGTCTAACGACGATAACGGCGTAGAGCCGCGTGGCGGCCACGCCGCTTTACGCAGGGCAGGTTTTTCCTTGGTTGACCTGAACCGCGCCGGTGTGCCGTTAATGGAATTGGTCACGGAGCCGGATATAAAATCCGGAGCGCAGGCGCGCCAATTTTGCCAGGAATTGCAACTGATTTTCCGGTATCTCGGAATCTCCGACGCGGATATGGAGCGGGGGCAGATGCGGTGTGAAGTTAATATTTCGCTTCTCGCTACCACGGATAGCGCGGATTTTAAGCGGATAGACGCGGATAGAAAACTAGGAACTAAAGTTGAGATTAAAAATTTAAATTCTTTTCGGGCAGTTGAAAAAGCGATAGATTACGAAAGAAAAAGGCAAAGCG
>JAHKAK010000085.1 GCA_018826025.1 Patescibacteria group bacterium | reverse complement strand
TCCGGAATATTGGCTTACAACGACACTTACTACTGGCGCCTTATGGTCTGGGATGATAACAACACCGCTTCTTCTTGGGTAGCCGGTTCTTCTTTCACTACCCCAAAACACGCTTATCCCACGGTTAACTTTAAAGCCGTACCCGCAAATCCCTCGGTCAGCGAAGCGGTACAGCTTTCCGATCTAACCACCGGCGGAGCAACAATTGTCAGCTGGTTCTGGAACATTACCGACGCCACGCATCAAGATGGCACCAACGCTAATACCCAGAACCCCAAAGTTAAATTTACCTCAGCCGGAACCAAGCCAATTGTTTTGATTGCCACGGACGTTGATGGTTATCAGTGTTCCAATCTTGATAACCCGTCAAGCCTTAAAAGCCTGAAGATAATGTTGCCGTTGCCGAACTGGAAGGAGAGTTAGAAATTTCTATCAGTTTAATGTTTAAAGGCCTTGTTTTATCATAGCGGAACAAGGCCTTTTAGGTGAACTTTCATTATGGGTTCCTTTTATAAAATAATGAAGAGTGGTATAATTTAAGAAAGAATTTATTTAATCAAAGAAATGCTAAATAACCATCGCTTAATTGAGAATCAAGAGCGGGGATTCAGTTTAGTAGAGCTTTTGGTATCGATTTTTATTATTTCGGTAATTACCGGTTCGGTTTTGACCGGTTTTTGGCGAGGGCAAAATCAGTACGCCGTAACCGTGGCCGTCCAGAAGTTCCAGGTTAATTTGCGTCGGGTGCAAAATATGGCGCTCGCCGGCAAACAGATGCCGGCCGGGTGCGTTATCCCAAATTGCGCGAAGGGCTTTGGCGTCTATTCCGATAGCGCCACTCGCTATATTCTTTTTTATAATACTGATAGCAGCACAATTTATGACAGCGGAACCAGCGTGATGCTGGAAAGCGTTATTTTAGAAAAAGTCACCTTGTCACCAACGGGTAAAAGTATTTTTTTTGTTCCGCCTGATCCGACGACGTATATTAATGGCGTAAACAGCGGCTCGCAGGTTTTTATTATTAGCAGCGGCCTCTACTCAAAAAATTTGACAGTCTATTTTAGCGGTTTGATCGAAGCCAATTAGTGATTAAAACCAAAATGAAAAATTGCGTTAAAAATATAATTATAAAAAATAAGAGCGAAAACGGTTTTTCGCTGATGGGAGTGCTGATCTCTGTCTATATTATTCTGACTGCTTTGGTTGGGATTATGGCGCTTATCAGTTCAATCAATGCTTCGGCCAGCGCGAGCTCTTCCAGGCTGGTGGCTGCCAACTTGGCTCAGGAGGGGATTGAAGTGGTAAAAAATATCCGTGATTTAAGCCTTGATACCAGTAATTGGGACAATTGGTATGATTTGTTTTCCGGCAGTAGCGAATATTTAGTGCAATATGACGACACTTCATTGTGGCGCGCTTGGCAAGACATTCCTTTAAAATACGACACCGTCACCGGGCTGTATGGCTATGACGCGGGCATTGTCACTCCCTTTGCTTACAAAAGAAAGATTACTTTAACGTCGTTAACGCAGGATATCGATGGAAACACGATTGAGATTAAAGTTTCAGTGCAAATCACTTGGGTGGAGCATGGCCGCGCCGGCAGCCTGACGGTTGAAGATAGATTGTGGAATTGGCGCTAAGGCCGCGGATAACGCGGATTTTAGGCGGATAAACGCGGACAGAAGTAGAACATCAGCATCAATCCGTTAATAATCAGCGTTATCCGTGGCAAAAACTTTATAAAAATTATGTTGCAAGACGGAAAACAAAAATTTGGAAGTTTACATAAAGAACAAGGTTTTACTCTAATCGAGCTCATTGTTGCGATGGCGATTTTTAGCGTGGTGGTGATAGTGGTGATGGATACTTTTTTGATGGGCATGGGCGGCACGAACAGGATTTTTAGCTCCCAAGCCGTTCAGGAATCCGGCCGGTTTATTTTAGAATTCATGTTAAAAGAAATTAGGATGAGCGAAGTGAACACAGCCAATGGCAATTTTGACACGCTCAGCATCGTCAATTCCAAAAACCAGACCTTAGATTACGTTTTCGACAATACCGCTAAACAACTATTAAGGGACGGCGAGGTGCTGAATTCCGATAACGTTGAAATTACAGGAACTTTTTACGTGCAAAAAAGCGGCACTTTACAGTCGCGGGTAACGATAGTAATGAAGCTGATTAATAAAACGGAAAAGGAAAGAGAAAAAGCAACCATTAATTTGCAAACCACCGTTTCTTCCAGACAATATGCGCAATAAACCACGGATTCAAACGCGGATCTTGGAACCACCGCGGAGCAGAACGCGGATAAGACTATGAGAATAATTAAAAAAATGACGATAAAAAATAATCAGCGCGGTGCGACGACGATTTTTCTGTCGTTTTTCGTGATGAATATTTTATTGATGATGGCGCTGACCGCCGCCAGTATTATGATCTATCAGCTTCAGATGTCTAAGGAGGTTTCCAATTCCGTGCCGGCTTTTTACGCGGCTGACGCGATAACAGAGGAATGCCTTTATCAGGTCAGAAGACTGGAGCCAAATAGCGGAAATGACTGTACGACTGTTGGCGCTACCGCTATCCAAGCGGTGCTGGACAATGGCGCCTCTGGCGAAGCAAGTTTAACGGCGATCAACCAAATCAAGACTTTTGGGGTTTTTGGCGGCACCCAGCGCAACATAGAGCTAGTCTGGTAGGCCGTCGGCTAGCTTTTGCCCCTATCTCGGGGCTTTTGTTATTGGTAAAAATGAGGTAAAATTAAAGAAAAGTCAGCTAATATGGACAAGATAAAAGATAAAAAACGAATAGCCAAGTTAAAGACAGAGATTAATTGCCATCGCTATCAGTATCACGTTTTGGACAAGCTGGATATTTCCGACGCGGCTTTTGATGCGCTCAAAAACGAGCTGGAAGAGCTGGAATTGCAATACCCGGATTTGGTAACAGCGGATTCTCCAACGCAAAAAGTCGGCGGCGAAGCGCTGGATAAATTTAAGAAAGTGGAGCATTTGTCTGCCATGCTTTCGCTCAACGACGCGTTCGGCGAAGAGGAGATTCGAGCCTGGGAGAAGAGGATTCTGAAAATTCTTAACCCCACCCCACCTCCCCTTAGTCTAAGGGGAGGAGTAGGAGGGGTTAAGATTGGCGGCAGGGAGTTAAACTATTTTTGCGAATTGAAATTGGACGGTTTGGCCGTGTCGTTAATTTATGAACAAGGTTGTTTAGCGCGGGGCGCCACGAGGGGCGACGGCCAAATTGGCGAGGACATCACGCAAAATTTAAAAACTATCGGGGCGATTCCTTTAGTTTTGCGCCGGCCGGATGAAAGCGAGCTGAGAAAAACGGGCTTTAACGACGGGCAAATAAAAAAAATATTAGCGGCGATAAAATCGGGCACGATAGAAATTCGGGGCGAGGCGATAATGACCAAAACGGTTTTTGAAAAATTGAATAAAAAATATAAAAAAGAAGGGAAGCCTCTCTTGGCTAATTCTCGAAATGGCGCGGCCGGTTCCTTGCGACAGCTTGATCCGAAAATCACGGCCCAGCGCCAATTGGATTTTTTTGCCTACGCTTTAACGACCGATTTAGGGCTGGCCAAACACGAGCAGGAGCATCAGTTAATCCGTTTGTTGGGCTTGCCAAGTTTCAGCGCTAATGGCGCTAAGCAATACGCGCGCCGTTGTGCGGATTTAGAGGAGGTAATCGCGTTTCATAATCATTGGGCCGATCGCCGCGGCGCCTTGCCCTTTGGCTGTGATGGCGTGGTGGTGGCGATTGATGATATTTCTTTGCGCGCCAAGCTTGGAGTTGTCGGCAAGGCGCCGCGGTGGATGCAAGCATATAAATTTTCCGGCGAGGAGGCGACAACCGTCGTGGAAGACATAATTTTGCAAATCGGCCGGACGGGGATTTTGACGCCGGTGGCGGTTTTAAAACCGGTTAGCGTGGGCGGGGTCATCGTTTCGCGCGCCACGTTGCACAATGAAGATGAAATCAAAAGACTGGGTTTAAAAATCGGCGACACAGTCATCGTGCAACGGGCCGGGGATGTTATTCCTGATATTATCAATATTTTGCCTAAACTTCGCAGCGGCCAAGAAAAAGATTTTCATATGCCCAAAGTTTGCCCGATGTGCGGGGGACGGGTGGAGCAGCGGGCAGTGAGCTTAGGCAAAG
>JAHKAK010000084.1 GCA_018826025.1 Patescibacteria group bacterium | reverse complement strand
TTTCTTTCCGTTTGCAAGACTCGCGCTAGATTTTTATCGCTTATTGATTCAACTTTTAAATTTTTAAATTCTACTTTGGGCGTTTCTTTCGCTTTCTTTTCTGTAACCTTTTTCTCTTCCGCTTGCCAGACTAATTTTACGCTTTTTTCTTCCGCTTCTAAAAAATAACCATCACTTCTATTACTTCCGCCAATTTTTTCGTATTGACCGTTGTCTTCGCTTAATTTTGCCAGTCCCGATCCTGTGGGTAAATCATTATTGGCCTTACCCAAAACCACTTTATCAACGCCGATTTTTTTAGCGTAATCTTTAATATATTCAAATAATTCATTAGACAATTGCTCGGAAAAATTGGAACTATACAGAGTGTTGGATTCAATATTATCAATGACCAACGCCTTTTCTCCTTTGGCATTTTGACCCAGCCAGCACCACGTCGCTGTTACCGGCTCATTTTTAGTTTCATCCCAAATATTAACAATTTGGATACCTAAATCGGTATTGTAATCGGCAATGGTTGATTCCGCGCCCATATGCGCGCTGTCTATGCAAATACAGCAAGGCGAATAATTTCCTTGATACAAATCAATATCCGGATTTCTGGCCCAGACAAAAATACTCATCGGGCGAGATTCTAATTGCGATGTTTCTTTGTCGCCTCGCTCGGAAAACAAATTAGCCACTGTGGTTCTGTCTGATTCAAAATGGTTAAATTGTTCGGCGACTTTTTGATTAATTTCTTGAATCAAAGCTTCGCTTCTTTCTTGTCCCAAGCACGGCGATATCAAGTTCGGCAAATTGGTTTTAAATTCTTCTATCCGGCTTTCCAAGTCGTTAAATTTATTCCTTAATTCTTCTTTGGATGAAGTGATGGCTTGCTTAATATCCTGTATCATTTTGCCAGACGGCATTTTACCGGAAAGCGCCTGTTCTAATTTATTCTCTGCTTCCATTAACCTATTTTGCGCCTCAAAACAATCATTTTTCAATCGCTGAAAAGCGGCAACCTCGCCGGTCAACTTATCCCAAAGCCAGCCTTTTTTAAGATTGTTTAATTTTTCTTTTTGCGAAGCCAATCCTCTCTCAATACCTTGCATTTTTTTCTCATTATCTTCTGTTTTGGCCTGCTCTAAAGCCGCTTCCATTTTGGCAATCTGCGCCTCTATCGGGCTGGCTTCCTCCAAAACGATTTCGTATTTTTCCATCTCCGGCCGGTATTCTTTCAAAACAGATTTAATTGTATGGGCATAGCTATCAATAGTTTCCTTAATTCTGTCTATTGGCGTTCGGATTTTTTCTGAAAAAGCGATCTCGCTACCGCCGGTGGAAAGATTAAAATAGCTGGTTTCGGAATAATTGAGCCATTCATCCAAATTAATTCCCTCTTTTTTAATCGCCGCCATTATTTCCGGATTGTTTTTGAACTTCTTCAATTCTTCCTGCATTAGTTGGCGGAATTCTAAAGATTCCGGATCCATTTCCGGATTTTCTGACAATATTTTTTTCTTAGCTTTAAATTGAAATTCAATATTTACCCTTGAAAAATAATCGAGTTTTGGAAATTTTAAAAATAATTTACTCCCAAAATGACTATTTAACAAGCTTTCAACCAAAAATGGATATTTTGTAATTAACGCCTCTAGTGCTTCTGACCGTTCTCGATAAACCAACAAATTAAGAACCAAATCTATTGGGGATTTGTAAATTTTTTCCCTAAAGCCTGGAGCCGCAGTATCCATAACTGAAATTACTGATTCAAGATCAGGAAACTTGCTAACAATTTCTTGGGGAGTAATGTCAACGTATGTGTAAGTAATAAATTCTTGACCATTACTAATACCGTACTTGGAAACAAAATCTTTCGATAAATATTCATTGAAAAGCATGCCCTTAATTAGATTTGTTATTTCTTGAGATTTTTTAATCTCATCTTTAAGTAAACAGTCTGCGATAATCTCTATAGATACTGTAAATTCACTTCTTTTCAACCATTCTATTAATTCCTTTTTATGTACCTCTACTACTTCTTTATCCTTCAAAACCTTCTCCATAATAAAAAAAATAAATTCTGGGACGTATCTTGTCCTTACTGATAACAATAAGGACCGCCAACCCGAAGAACCTTGTTGAGACTTAAGGAGATTTTTTTTGATTTCTTGATAGAGAACTTCTTCATTCAAGGAATAATTTTTTATGATTTCCATAGCCTCTTCCTCTTCGCCAGTTCTATAGCGCCTAATACAATTGTGTAATTTTTTAAACCCCTCTTGCTGCCCAGGGGTTAAAATAATTTCTTTATTTTTAGTTTTTTCATTCTCACCTAATTTTTCTGCTTTGTTATAATTATCTGCTTCGCCACTTTTAATCTTCTCTTCCATTTTCGTGGCTTCTTCTCGCGCTTGGTCGAAATTGTAGGGTTTAAATTGTTCTGGCATAATTTTAATTTAAAATCCCCCTCAATCCCCCTTTTTCAAAGGGGGAAATTTAACTACTTGTTTTCTTAATCTAAAATTGGCGCCGGTTACGATTTTCTGGCCGGTTTTTTGTTCCAATTCCAAACGGGCGTTTTTGGCAATGCGTCCGCCTTTTTTGGCCGGGATTTTATTTTCTTCTAGTCCTCTTGTTTCCATCGTTTCTGCGATTTGCCTTGTCGAAAGTTCAGCTAAAGCCGTAAAAACTATTTCCGCATCCGACATATGATCGCGCAAGTTTTCAGTTTTAAGATTTTTTAAGGATTTATGTTTTTTGACTGACAAATCGCTCCATTCTTCGTGAATAATATTAGTGAGAATGGCATATTCATCTTGTTCTTTAACTTCGTTATTTTTCCAATAGTCCGTCAGTTTATTGCGAATTTCCTGCCCCATCATCCTTTGCTGGATCCACTTTTGACTGCGGCCCATTTTTTGCCAATAATCCCGGCTGCGGTTAAGCGCCCTTTCGGGATCGTTTATTTCTTCTATTCTTTCATACCCGACTTTAGCGAGCCAGAGCTTAACCGGCTCGGCCTTAGGACTGGGAACGGATTGAATAAGCCGCAAGACAGTTTCTACGTCTGCCGTATCTGTAAGGTACAATTTTCCATCCGCCGCCTCTAATTTCAGTTGGTGACAATTTGACACCGACTCATTTCCTTCTTTTTTTAGCCTTTCCTTGAGTTTATTCCAATATTTCCTTGAGGATTGATAATCGACCTGTTGAATTAAAACCTGAATAATATCCACCACCGAAAAATACCATTTCTCTTTTTTCTCATCCCAAATCCGGCGAATTTTCTTGCCTTCAAAAATGGCTACTTTTTTAAATTTCGTGTTCTTAATTTTATTCATTTAATTCGCGCTTTATTCGCGTAAATTAGCGCCTGATTTGCGATTTTTAGCAGCCCAAATCCTTCAATAATTTATCCTTCCTATTTACCGTCCCGCCACTAATACTGCGCAACCGCTCAATAATGCCGGGTAAAACTTCCAGGACCCTGTCAATTTCTTTTTCTTCAGTCAAACGGCCCAAGGAAAAACGCACGGCGCTATGGGCCTGAAGCGCGGCCAGTCCCATAGCCTGCAAAACGTGCGAGGGTTCCAAAGACTTTGACGCGCAAGCCGATCCAGTGGAAACCGCGATGCCGGCCAAATCCAGCGCGATTAAAATTGCTTCCCCTTCCGCCCGTTCAAAACGAAAATTGGCAATATTTGGCAAACTTTTATCGCGCGAACCATTCAACGTTGAATCTTTAATATTTTTTAAGACTCCATCGACTAATTTATTTCTCAAATCTCCAATATTTTTAACTTTAGACTTTAAACTTTTAACTTTTTTTATCGCTTCTCCCAGCCCAACAATTCCCGGCGTGTTATGAGTGCCGGCGCGCATTTTAAATTCCTGCTCGCCGCCGTGAAAAAATTTCTCAAAAAACGCCCCCTGCCTGATAAACATCGCGCCCATACCCTTGGGACCATAAAACTTATGGGCCGAAAGTGTTAAAAAATCCACGCCCAACTCATTGACATCGCAAGGTAAATAATTTATCGCCTGCGCCGCGTCAGTGTGAAAATATATTTTATTGGGCCGCTCCTGATTTATTTTTTTTAATAATTTACCAATTTCGGCAATCGGTTGAATTGCGCCAACTTCATTGTTAGCGTACATCACGGCCACCAGCGCGGTACTGGGCTTAACCGCCTTTTCTACTTCCACCACGCTCACGATCCCTTCGCGGCTCACCGGCAAAAATGTCGCCTCAATATAATTTTCTTTCGCCAAAAACTTTATTGCCTCTAAAACGCATTCGTGTTCCGCGGCCGTTGTAATAATATGAATTTTGCCACCACGCTCAGCTCGGCTAAAGCCGCGCTGAGCGTGGTCGCCTCGCTCTTGCGCCAATTTTTTACTGAAGCCAAACGCCTTGATGACGGAATTATTTCCTTCGGTCGCGCCGCTGTTAAAAATTATCTCTTGCGCCTGGCAACCCAAAAAATTAGCCACGCTCTGGCGCGCCAAAACCACTCCTTGCTGGGCATCCTGACCAAATTGATGGAGCGAAGAAGCATTGCCGTATCGTTCGCTAAAATAAGGCCGCATTGCCTCAAAAACCTCGCTGTCCAGCGCCGTGGTCGCCGCGTTGTCTAAGTAGATTCTTTTACTCATAAATTGATTTTTTACCCTTCTATTTTATCTCAAAATCAATGCTTTGGTCAACTCCATTAGAAGTCCAGCCCGCTATATATGATAGGTCGAACGAGGAAGCGTTAGTCCTACAAAAACATATTTGCCGTTCATTTTCAGAATCCCGCTCTTAACAACTAGGCAGATAAGGAGCGATCAATTATTGCGAAAGCCGATCCATATTTATAGTGGGCGGAGAAGCAAAAACTAAAAAGGAATCAAAAAAAACAGGGCCAGCAAGTCCTGTTTTTTATTTTAATATACCCCACCCTGCTACTCACTATTTCATTCTCTCCAATGCTACAGTTCTGTATTTGCAATCAACTGTGGCTTTATAGCCAAACTTGGACAAGAAACTAATACCAGCCAATGGCATACTATTGGATATTAAAACCTGAATATAATTTGTCGCTCCTTCCATTGCCGCAATCGCAAGAGCCACAGGAACTTCAATAATCTGACCATTAGCAATTTGTGTTTTTGTTACACCAACAACCCGAAGCCCAAGCTCCTTTGCTATTT
>JAHKAK010000083.1 GCA_018826025.1 Patescibacteria group bacterium | reverse complement strand
CAATGACATATTTTTGTATACATAAAGTTTCCCGTGTCTCGCTTCCCTGGTCGGAATCACACAATCAAACATATCAATGCCGCTGTTTACCGCGCTGACGATTTCCTCGGGCCTGCCCAGTCCCATCAAATAACGCGGCTTGTCCTCCGGCAAAAGCGGCATGACCACTTATAAGACGGTCGCTAAATATTTTCTCGGCTCCCCCACCGCCACTCCGCCGATAGCATAGCCGTCAAAGCCAATAGCCAATAATTCCCGCGCACTCCTTTCACGTAAATTCTTATACACGCTCCCTTGAATAATTCCAAAAAGCAAAGGGCGACTAACTTTTCCTTTGTCATTCTGAACGGAGCGCAAGCGCAGTGAAGAATCTTTTTTAGATCCTTCGCCACCTACTGGCGACTCAGGATGACGCTTAAGAAAATACTCCTTACCTCTCTTTGCCCAATCAGTAGTCCTCTTTACCGCCGCTTCTGCCTGTTCATAAAAACAAGGAAAGGCTAGACACTCATCCAGCACCATAATGATATCGCTCCCCAACGCCAGCTGAATCTCAATGGATTTTTCCGGCGTTAAGAAATATTTTTTACCATCAATAGGATCTCTGAATTCAGCCCCTTCGTCCGTAATTTTTACTGAAGTCGCAAATTCATTATCATTAATCTTTAAATTTTGATTTGTATTTTTGACTTTTGACTTTTGACTTTTGACTTTATTTTCGAGAGAAAATATTTGGTATCCGCCCGAGTCTGTCAAAATCGGTCCCGGCCAATTCATAAAGCCGTGCAGATCATTAGATTTTTTTATAATCTCCGTTCCCGGCCGGAGCCATAAATGGTACGTGTTGCCCAAAATAATCTGCGCGCCCAGCGCCCGCAAATCTTCCGGCGCCAGACTTTTCACCGCCCCCTTGGTGGCGATGGGCAAAAAAAACGGCGTATCAATTCCGCCGTGACAAGTTTCTAACCGACCGACACGCTTTCCTGTTTTATTCTTTTTTTTCAACTGAAACATAATTTTAATGACAAACTACTAATTCCTAATTTCTAACAAAAATCCTAATGCCCCAATATCCAAACGTGCCCCCGCAAGACGGGGGCATTTATTAGACATTAGAAATTAGAAATTAGAAATTCACTGGATTATCTTCCCTTTCGCCTCCCCCACTGCCGGATCATCGGGCATATCGCTTTTCAATTCTTTGTCTGTGGCGGAAATTTGCGCGCCGGTAAAATTATCCGAACCAAAAGCTTTGGCCGGCTGCACTATTATCGCCGCGCTGCCAACTTGAGACAACGAAGGAGTAAATCCCACCTGGAAAGCCACCTGCCTAACCAGCGATAGGACTCCCACGCCCGCCGACAAGCGGCCAACCTGCCAAGTTATTTTGCCGTTAGCCGGATCATATTTTATATCTTCCTCGCCCGGAAAAACTTTCCCTTCCCAGCTCACATAAGAAGGCAAATAGGCCTCAACGAAAACTCCGGAAACATCATTGGAGGTATTCAACAAAGACCAATAAATGGTATAGGTGGTTTTTTGCCCGACGACCGGCGGCAGAGGCCCGGTGTTAGGAATCGTCCGGTCATTATAATACCCCTTCATATTTAAAAACAGATCGGAATTGACCTTAGCGATCAGCTGACTTTGCCCGCTAAGTTGCGTGCCGCTCAAAGCCAGCGGAACATTGAAAGAGTCTATTTTAGCGACTGTCGTAATAATAAAATTTTTGTCCGAGAAATTGCTCACCGGCAAGCGTTCGCGCACCCGTAAAGTAAATTCTATTTGTCCTTCGGCCCTGGCAGCCAAGCTTTCCAGCGCCGGCAAAGAAGCGCCGTTCCAAGTAATAATCCCGCTGGAACTGTCAAAAAACCCATTCGCGGTTTTAACGCTGGTCAAGTCCACCACCCGGCTATCGATTTTAACCGTTATGAACACCGGGCCAATCGGGGTATCCGTGGTGTTGCGATACTTAAGACGGTAAACCAAATCCTGGCCGGTAGAGACATTATTATTGATCGCGCTAAGCAAAATTTGTTCCACGCCAAGCGGCGAAGCGGCCACTTGAGGCGAAGCCAACGCTTGGGAATAAACCAAAAATTCCTCATTGTTTTTTTGCGTGCCGATTTGCGCTTTAAAAACTTTAGTTTCGCCTTCGTTTCCGGCAATCGTTCCCTTAATAACGATATTACCCTCTTCGCGGCTGCCGATTTCCGCTAAGCTCCAGACGTTATTTCCTTCGGCGGACGAAGACCCGGCTGAACTGGGTGAAGGCAAAGCGCTGTCAAAAATAAAACCAATTGGATATTCAATTTTCAATTTCGCGTCGGTGAAAGCGGCGTCGGAAGTATTCAAATAGCGCAACGAAAAATTCATGGTTTGCCCCGAAACAATCTTCTCAGGCAAAATGAAACTTAAAACCAGCGGCACGGAAATTATCGTGCTCATAAATTCTTTCTCATTGCTGAAATTAGAGTTAATGTTCGACGGCCGATAATCTAATTTCGCTTTAAATTTTTGCTGGCTGTCTTTATCGCCCAACACTCTTATTTTAAACTCCGCTTGGCCGGCCTGGCCAGAAATTAAATTGCCCAAATTTTTCGTTATTACCGCCTCCTCCCCTCTTAAAACCGCACCGCTCTCTTCGGCCATCATTGAAGCCGCGGGGAAAGAAAAAATCAGCGTCACGTCGCCGATGGCCACGCGCGAATTATTTTTATAGCGCACGACATAATTTATTTCTTCGCCGCTCACCGCCCGCTCCTGCCCAAAAATATCCAGCGCCACTTCATTAGCGTTAAAAGAATTGAAAGCGCGCCATAAAAACCAACCGCCGATAACTAATACGGCCAGCGCCACAACGCCCAAAACCAGCCAAATCATTCTTTTGGTTGACACAGACAAATACTTTTTACCCTGGCCGTTTTTCCATTGCGGCGTTGGCGCCGCCTCCGGCGCGCTTTCATGCCCGGGCTCAAACTCGGCTGGCGCGGTTGGCCGATCCGTCATTTGCCCGTCTTTTTTGTAAAGTTGTTTTTTGAGCTCATTAAGATCCATATTATAAACTATAACTTATTTTTCATTTTTTGATAAGCTTAGCCTAATGCAAAATGCAAATCTCAAAATAAAAAATGACAATGTAAAATGCTAAAATCAGTCCCGCGGCTGCGGGACACCTAAATTTTGCACTTTGATTTTTACATTTTTAATTTTTCTACACCCAATATCTCCCCTTTATCACTTTATCTTCTTCCTCTTTTTCCTCCTCAATGCGCGATTTGGCCATTTGGCGCAGTTGTGTTAAGTCCGCTTCATTCAATTCTTTGGCACGCTCAAGCAAAAGATTTTTATCATTCTTTTTCGGCTCAACGATAACATCCGCCAACAAGACATCCAGTATCGCGCCAATCTTCGGACCGGGTTTAATTTGCAAAATGGCCATCAAATCATGGCCGTTAATTTTCAGCATCTTCACGGAAATCGGATCGTTCTGCACGCGCTCAACCATATACTGAAAATGCCGCAGGCGGTACGGCTGGGCCTTGGGCACGCCGCTTCCCAAGCGATCCGCCACGCGCAAAGCGATTAAATCAACCATATTCTCCGGCCCCACGCGAGCGAGCAAGCGGCGCACGCCAGCCGGCGTTACCACATCCACGTCATAAACAAACATATGATGGCGGATCAAATTCGCCACTCTCTCAATGGTTTCATTATCAAAACGCAACCGCTCCAAAATTCGCGCACTGGCCCGCGCGCCCATAATGTCGTGGTTATAAAATGTCGCGTTCTCTCCCTCTCCCCTCTTGGCTTGAGGTTTGGCCACGTCATGGAGCAGAGCGGCTAAGCGCACAACCAAATTATATTTTTTTCTTGCCCCGTTAAATTTTGTTCCGGACGATTTAACGGGGTGGGCAGAAAATTTCAAAGAAAAAATTCCATGCTCAAAAATAGAATAAATATGATGTTTATTTTGCGCTACGCCAAAACCTTTGGTAAATTCCGGAATGATAAATTCCAATAAACCAAGTTCATGCAATAACAAAACTCCCTCATCCGACTGATCGCTCATTATTATTTTTACAAATTCATCTCGCACTCTTTCTTTGGCAATAGCTTGTAACCAAGCCGCATTATTTTTTATCGCTTCTTTAGTTTTTGACTCAATGGTGAACCCCGTTAGAAGTTTTTGTTTAGCATATTTTGCCCCCTCGGAATCTTCCAAAATTTCTAACGGGGTGAAACTTTGTTTCACGTCTTTCTGTGAAACCTGTTTCACAGCAGCTTGATTTTTTTCTTTTTCGTCATTCTGAATGAAGCGCGAGCGTAGTGAAGAATCTTTTTTAGATCCTTCCTCCGCCACAGCGGGGTCAGGATGACTACAAAAAAAAGGAAGTTCGACAGCAAATCTAACAGCCCTTAACATTCGCAGGGCATCCTCATTAAATCGCTTATCCGGTTCACCAACGGTCCGGATTAAATTATTTTTTAGATCTTCTTGCCCCTTAAACGGATCAACGATTTCCGGAGCTTGCCCTGAGCGAAGTCGAAGGGCCATCGCGTTAATCGTAAAATCCCGCCGAGCTAAATCGTCCTCCAGTTTCCGCGTGAAACTTACCGCGTCAGGGTGGCGCTTATCCGTATATTTTTCATCAACACGATAGGTCGTCACCTCCACGAATTCGATACCATCACCAGCCGCCAAATCACTCTTTTTGTCATTCTGAGCGGAGCGCGAGCGTAGCGAAGAATCTTTTT